>DASYTU010000199.1:0-26584 GCA_036001925.1 Actinoplanes sp. | reverse complement strand
CCGGACGACCCGCGGTCGTGTGCTCGTGGTGTGTTCTGCCGCCCTGCTCGGCGACGAGCTCCTCGAAGGTCATTCTCCGGCTCGCGTCGAGTACCACCCAACAGGTAGACGCATGCAACGCCGCAAGACGCTGCAATGCCCGCGGACCCAGATCCGAAGGTATCGGCCCGGGCGCGCCGCCCGAGGTGTGCCGGGTGATCGTCGACGTCGGACCGTGTGTCCGGTACTTGCGTGCGTGAGCCGACGCCGGTTGCGGTGGTGGCTGTGCCAGAGGTCTCCGGCGGGCTGATCGGCAGCTTGCGAGCTTGAGCCGTGAGTCATTCGGCGGGACTGCACCATTCGACGAGCAGGACCGCGGCGTCGTCCTGCAGCTTGCCATGCTGGTGTTCGAGGATGGCGTGCACCAGCCGTCGGGTGGTCTCGGGCAGTGGCAGCCCGTCGGCGAGGGCACGGGCGGCGAACTCGACGAGCCGGTCGGTGCCGAACTGTTCGCCGTTGGTGGAGCGAGCCTCGGTGATGCCGTCGGTGTACAGCAGCAGCCGGTCGCCGGGTTCGAGACTTTCCTGCACCACGGCGGGCGGGCGCCGGTCGCCGAGCCCGAGCGGCAGCGCGGTCGGGGTGGGCAGCACCTTGACCACCTTGCCGCCACGCATGATCATTCCGCTGGGATGCCCGGCAGAGATGACCTGCAGGATTCCGGTGCGCTGGTCGAGTTCGGCGAGGATCCCGGTGATCACTCCAGCGCGGTCGTGTGCCCGGACGCACGGTCGATGTGGTGGTAGGTCGCCGTGAGGTCCAGGCCCGCCCGGCGGGCGTTGCGATAGCCGGCGAGGGCGATGGACGCGAGGATGACCGTACGCATGCCGCCGGCGGAGCCGTGGCCGGCAGCGTCGAACAGCGCCAGGTGGGCGATGTCGCCGTTGACCGCGTAGTCAAGGCGTCGCCGGCGACGTCGTAGCACGGTTCGAGGATGCCGCTGATCATGGCGTGGCCGGTGGAGAACGTCAGGGGCGGCAGTTGAGCGCGCAGCATCTCGGCGGCCAGTTCCATGGGCTCGCGGCGGCGAAGGCGTTCGATGCTGTCGCTGTAGACGTCGCGGGTGACCAGCATCTCGGCGAGCAGGGACGCCACCGTGGCGCAGTCGTCGACGGCCTGATCGCTCAGCGGCCCTGCGGCGACGATCTCGAGGACTCCCATGCGTTCACTGCCGTCGAGCAGCGGCACCCAGAGGTGGGCGCCGCCCGCCTGCTCGGTGCAGGCCGGAGCGACCATGCTGAAGGCCCGCCCGGTCAGTGTGCCGTCGATGGTGATGGTTTCGCGCTGTGGCGCGGACCTGCCGAGCAGCGGGACCAGCACGCGTTGGTGGTGGTCCACCACGAAGATGACCAGGGTGTCCGCGTCCAGCAGCGGGGCGGCCTGCATGATCATGTCAGGCAGGTCCTCCGGGCGGCCTTGATGCGACTGGCGTAACAACTGCCGCAGAGATTCCAGGCTGCTCATCGTTGTCCCCGGCATCGAGTCACGGCAATGGTCGCCGTTCGTGTCGCGGCAGAGTCGGTCTCCTGGCACGGTGACAGCCACACCGGGTCGGCACAACCTGGATCAGGCGAGTTCGGGCACGCTGGCCCGATCGGTGATGATGGCCTGGGGGATCTCGGTCAGCTTGCAAGGGGAGCTGGCGTGCAACGGCTACCGGACCATGCTCAGGCTCAGCCGCAAGTGCATGGTGTCTAGCGCCGCGGGTTCGCTCGGGTCGCGAAGGCGGCGGGATGCTCATTGCGCGGTCGGCGCGGAAGTAGTCACCGACACCCCCGTTGTCGCCGTTACCGGTGCCGTCGACTACCACAGAAGCAAGTCGACTACCACAGAAGCAATCAGCACTCCCAGTACGACGATCAGGTAGGCGATGAACTCCGTGGTCTTGAACGCGGCCTTGGTCTCGGCGGAGCGGCGACGCAGTGGCCCATCGACCGGGGCAGCGTCACGCCGGGAAGTGCCGGCGGTGGAACTAGGCATATGGTCTCCTGTTGCGGCTATGTGCGTGGCCCTACGCCGGCATGTCGACGGCGTAGAGTTGGTGCAGGCGGCGGCCGCACAAGATAGGCGGCCGTCATGTGACGTAGGCCGCCCGTAGACAACGACGTATACGTCGATGTATACGCCGTTGAGTTCTGCATACCCGGGTTGTGGGACAGCAAACGCCACTCGACGGTTTGCCGACGTGCTCCCGGCCTCACCCGGTATCTGCGAGGCCCTCGACGTCGTCGAGGAGACCCCTGAGAACGCCGGAACCGTTCGACCGCAACGCATTCGCGCGGTGCGAGGCCGCGGTCCTGCAGCCCTCGGCGGAACCTATCCACCGCACGCCTGCGCCCGGAGCCGATGCGACCGGGATTGGACTATCCGGCGCGGTTACGCCCAGCAAGGAGACGCCGTCAAGCCATCCGATCGAGGATTTCGTGGACGAGGTCCATCGGCGTGTGCGGGTGAAGGAACGCGAACCGTGCGACCGTCTCGCCCTCCCACGCCGACGGCGGTATGAACGCCACCTGGTCGCTGAGCAGCCGATCCGCCCATCGGGTGTAGTCGTCCGGCTTCCAGCCGGGCCGCCGGAACAGCACGACCGACAGGTCCGGCTCGCGGACCAGTTCGAGGTACGGCCGGCGACGGATCTCCTCAGCCGTGTCGCGGGCCAGCCGGATCGCCGTCTCGATGGCGTCCGAGTACGCCTTCACCCCATGCACGGCCAGCGAGAACCACAGCGGCAGCCCGCGGGCCCGCCGTGTCAGGTGGTACGCGTAGTCGGTCGGGTTCCACTCGGCCGGCTTGTCGTGGATGACGTCGAGGTACGACGCGTCCTGCGTGTGCACCGACCGCGCGGCGGCCGGATCGCGGTAGAGCAGCGCGGCGCAGTCGAACGGGGCGAACATCCACTTGTGCGGGTCGACGATGAACGAGTCCGCGTACTCGATGCCGTTGTACTTGTGCCGCACGCTGGGCGCGAACAGTCCCGCTCCGCCGTACGCTCCGTCCACGTGGAACCACAGGTCGTGCTCGCGTGCGACGGCGGCGATGCCGGCGAGATCGTCCACGATGCCGGCGTTGGTGGTGCCCGAGGTGGCCACCACCGCAGCGAGCGTCGACGGGTCGCCGTCGGTCAAGATAGCGGCACGGAGGGCATCCCCGGTCAGCTGGTGATCGTCGGTGGCCACGGTCAGCGCATCCAGCTCGAGCATCCGCAACGTGTTCACGATCGACGAGTGGGCGTCCGCACTGACGGCGACCCGGAAGCGCCGGCCCGCGCCAGCGTCCGGGGCGCTGCGCTTGGCGGTTTCGCGGGCCACGACGAGCGCGGACAGGTTGCCGGCGGATCCGCCGGAGACAAAGCATCCGCCCGCGGAGTCGGGGAGTCCGGCGCGGTCGGCGATCAGTCGCAGGACCTGGTTCTCAGCGTGGACCGCGCCGGCGGCCTCCAACCAGGAGATGCCTTGGATGGACGCGCACGAGACAAGCATGTCGAACAGCAGCGACGCCTTGGTCGGCGCGGCCGGGATGAAGCCGAGGAAGCGAGGGCTGTCGGCGGAGATCACCGCCGGCGCCAACATCGACGTGTACACCCCCAGCACCTGGTCCGGGTTGTGGCCCTCATCGGCCAGAAGTCCCCGCGTGACGGCGTCGAGCGTCGCCGGGTCCTGCGAACCGTGGTCGAGTGGGACCGGGTCCAGCCGTAGCCGGTTCTCCGCGTAGGCGAGCACGGAGCGGATCATCTGCTCGGTGGTTGCGTCCACGGTGTGCATGGGCGGAACGTAAGACCGGTCGAAGCGACGGGCAACAGTCCAGTTGGTCCCGCTACGAGGCCGTACCTGGCCTACATGAACATCGGAGTGAACATGGCAGGGATGTACGGCCCGGACGTGACGTTTCTTGGGGTACCGCGATGCGACCTGGCCGACCGGGACACGTTGCGGGACGCCGACGTCGTGATCGTCGGGGCGCCGTACGACGCGGGCACCTCCTACCGGGCCGGCGCCCGGTTCGGGCCGCAGGCGATCCGGATGACCGACTACCTGCCGCACGACGCGTCCCGGCCGCACCTGACCCTGCGCGTCGACCCGTTGCGGGAGCTGACCGTCGTCGACGCGGGCGACGTGGAGATGCCCGGTGTGGAGGGCCGCCAGCCGTTGCAGCGTCTGGAGGAAGCTGTGCAGACCGTTGCCGGGGCCGGCGGCATCCCGGTGATCCTCGGCG
Organism: Actinoplanes sp.; assembly: GCA_036001925.1. GTDB lineage: Bacteria > Actinomycetota > Actinomycetes > Mycobacteriales > Micromonosporaceae > Actinoplanes. The sequence goes on along the minus strand of DASYTU010000199.1, from coordinate 22,336 downwards.
GCGACCACACGATCACCTGGCCGGACGTGACCGGGGTCGCCCGCGCACTGGGTTGGGGACGGATCTCGGTGGTTCATTTCGACGCGCACGCGGATACCGGGGAGTTCCAGTTCGGTTCGCTGATCGGCCACGGGCTGCCGATGCGGCGACTGATCGAGTCGGGTGCGTGCCGCGGCGACCGGTTCCTGCAGCTCGGGCTCCGGGGGTACTGGCCGGAGCCGGAGACGCTGGGATGGATGGCCGAGCAGGGCATGCGCTCGTACGAGATGCACGAGATCGTGCACCGCGGCCTCGTCCTCTGCCTGGAGGAGGCGTTCGCCATCGCGACCGACGACTGCGACGGCGTCTTCGTCTCGGTGGACATCGACGTCACCGACCCGGGCTCGGCCCCGGGCACCGGCACCCCGGAGCCGGGCGGCTTCACCCCGCGCGAGCTGCTCGACACGATCCGGCGCATCGCGATCGAGCTGCCCGTGGTGGGCATGGACGTGGTCGAGGTGTCGCCGCCGTACGACACATCCGACGTGACCGCGTTCCTGGCCAACCGGGTCGTACTGGAGATGCTGTCCGGGATCGCATACCGGCGTAAGGGTGGGCGCTGGGGCGACATCCCGGCAACGCTGCTGGAGGGACGGCGCTAGAGGGGCGGGCCTGACCCGTCGCGCCGCGCCTGGAGCAGTTGCACGCCGGCCCACAGCTCCATGCGTACAGCGGTGACGTCGAGGTCGCGCCCGAGCAGCTCACTTACCCGGCGCATCCGGTGCCGCAGGGTGTGCCGGTGCACTCCGAGAGCGGCCGCGGCCGCGTCCCACTGACCGTTGTGCTCGAGCCAGGCGCCCAGCGACCGGAGCAGGTCGCCCCGTCCGGTCACGTCGTGGTCGATCACGGGACGCAGCAGCGACTCGGCGAACGCGACGGCCTGCGGGGTCGCGAGCAGCCCGAAGAGCCCGGCGGCACCGATCTCGGCGAACGAGGTGTACCGCCGGCCGGTCCGCTGGCCCGCCCGCAGGGCCTGGTCGGCCTCCCGCTGGGCGCGGGTGAGCTCGGCCAGACCGGCTTCGGCCGACTCGCCGGTGACGAGCTGACCCGACGAGGCCGCCGCCAGGGCACGGCCCCGGATCCGACCGCCGGCGGAGTAGACGATCACCGCCCGATCGGGCAGCGGAGCGAAGAACACCCGCTCGCCGGCCGTGGCCGCGGCGGAGTCCACCACCTCCATCAGCTCGTCGCGGCACGACGCGCGGCCGCCGACCAGCAGCATCCGTACCGGCTCGGCCGGCAGCCCGCCCCAGAGGTCGCGGGCGAGGCGGTCGGCGCGGTCGAGCTCGCCTCCGACGAGCAGGTCGAAGATGGTCGTGCGCAGGTGCGACTCGGCGGCCCGCAGCGCGGTCGCCTGGGCCAGCATGAGGGTTAGTAGTGACACCGCGGTATTGAGGACGTTGCGCTGTTCCTGGGTGGGCCGGTGTGCGATCCCGACGGCGAGGAAGCCGCGGGTACGGTGTCCGGGCCGCAATGACTGGACGACGATCTGGTCGCCGTCGACCGACAGCGTGACGCTCACCGGGGTCGCGACGTCGCGGAGCCGTTCGAGCTCCTGCGCGAGCCATGGTCCCTGCCGGGCCGCCCCGGCGGGCGCGGCGTGCTCGATCGAGCCGGCCGCGTCGAGCGTGAGCGCCCAGCCGTCGAGCCGCTCGGCGAGCCGGCGCACCAGGCCGGCGGCGCCGGACGACACTGCCGCGCGGGTGAGCTCCTGCTGCGCCTGGAAGGTACGGGACAGCTCGGCGTACTGGTCGGCGGCGAGGACCTCCCACACGATGCGGCTGATCGCGATGAACGCCGTCTCCTTGGGCACCTGGATCAATGGCAGGCAGCGGGCCGCGGCCGCCTCGACGAGCGGCGCCGGCACCGCGTCGTGAGCCACCCCCACGCCGAAACCGAGAGCGGCGACATGCGCCTGAACGAGGCGGTCGACATAGGCCGTCACGTGCGCACCGGCCTCCCGGTCGGCGGCCGGACCGGAGCCGAGCCACAGCCCCACCGACAGCAGGAGCTCACCACCGGTGAGATACGGCGTCGGGTCGACCAATTCGCTCGTGTGCACCCACGAGATCTCACGGTCGAGCGCATGGGAGGCCGCCAGCACGGCGAGCCCGAGCGCCGGCTGGTGGACTAGCGCAGTGAGCGTGACTGGCATGCGGTCCTCGGCACCAGATTGTCGAACGCCACGTTGTCGACACCCCGACGATGTTCTCGACATCGTGTCGAAGTCAAGCCCCCGACTTGTCCCGCGAAGCCATAACCGGACGCCGCCTCGGACACCTAAAGTCATCCCACGTCAGCAAGGGGGTACCCACGGTGAGCCCGCAGCGTCCAGGTGGACCGACGCTTCCGCAAGAGCGGCGTCTGGTCACCGCCGTGCCGGGCCCGCGCTCGGGCGAGCTGTCCGCCCGGCGGTCGGCCGCCGTAGCGCGGGGCGTCTCGACCATGTTGCCGATCTTCGTGTCCCAGGCGGGCGGCGGTGTCCTGGTGGACGTAGACGGCAACTCACTGATCGACTTCGGCTCGGGCATCGCCGTCGTCAGCGTCGGCAACGCGGCCGACCGGGTGGTCGAGAACGTACGCGAACAGGTCGGGCGGTTCACTCATACGTGCTTCATGATCACTCCGTACGAGGGATACGTCGGCGTCTGCGAGGAGCTGGCCCGGCTGACTCCGGGTGACCACGAGAAACGCTCTGCGCTGTTCAACTCCGGCGCCGAGGCGGTGGAGAACGCCGTCAAGGTCGCCCGGTCGTACACCCGGCGGCAGGCGATCGTCGTCTTCGATCACGCCTACCACGGCCGGACCAACCTCGCGCTGGCGTTGACCGCCAAGAACATGCCGTACAAACACGGGTTCGGACCATTCGCGCCCGAAGTGTACCGGATGCCGATGGCGTACCCGTTCCGGTGGCCCACCGGCCCCGAGCACTGTGGCGAGGAAGCGGCCGCCGCGGTGATCAGCGCAATCGACAAGCAGGTCGGGGCCGACAACGTGGCCTGCGTACTCATCGAGCCGATCCAGGGGGAGGGCGGGTTCGTCGTCCCGGGCAGCGGTTTCCTGCCACGCCTGGCGGAGTACTGCGCCGCGAACGGCATCGTCTTTGCCGCCGACGAGATCCAGACCGGCTTCGGGCGTACCGGTGCGTGGTTCGCCTCCGAGCACGAGGGCGTCGTACCGGACCTCGTCATCACTGCGAAGGCGATCGCGGGAGGGCTCCCGCTGGCCGCGCTGACCGGCCGCGCGGAGATCATGGACAGTGTCCATCCCGGTGGGCTCGGCGGCACCTTCGGTGGCAACCCGGTCGCCTGCGCCGCGGCCATAGGCGCGATCCGCACGATCGAGGACCAGGATCTGATCGGTGCCGCCCGGCGGATCGGGGAGGTCATGCTCTCCCGGCTGCGGGCAATGCAGCAGGTGTACCCCGTCATCGGCGACGTGCGAGGGCGCGGCGCGATGGTGGCAATAGAACTGGTCGAGCCCGGCACGGAGCGGTCCGGAGGCGGTACACCCGACCCTGCCACGACCCAGGCGGTGGCCCGGGCCTGCCACGCCGCCGGCTTGGTCGTACTGACCTGCGGCACGTTCGGCAACGTCCTGCGCTTCCTGCCCCCGCTGGTCATTCCCGATCACCTGCTCGTCGAGGGCCTCGACGTCCTCGAAGAGGCGTTCGCCCAGGTAGCCGGCGACTCGCGGGCCCGAGCCCCGGTGACCGCGGCGCCAAGCTAGGAACTGCCGATGGATATCTGCAGGTTGTCGGCGACCGAGCTCGGTGCGGCGTTGCGGCGCGGAGACCTCTCCGCCGCTGACGCCCTCGAAGCGGTCCTGCGGCGCGCCGACGAGATCGCCGGATCGGTCAACCCGTTCAGCGTCCGGCTCGACGACCGGGCCCGGGCGGCGGCCCGCGCGGCCGATGATGCGCTCGCCCGCGGCGAGGGCGGGCCGCTGTGCGGCGTGCCCGTCACCACCAAGGACTCGCACTGGATGGCCGGCGTCGAGAGCACGTCGGGCTCCAGGGCACAACGTGGCTTTGTACCCGCCGCGACGGTTGGCTCGATCGAGCGGCTCGAGGCGGCGGGAGCGGTGGTGTTCGCGCGCACCACGGTGCCCGAGTTCTGCTACTTCGGGGTCACCGACTCCGACCTGTTCGGGCGTACCTCGAACCCTTGGAACCTCGACCGGACCGCCGGCGGCTCCTCCGGTGGCGCGGCGGCGGCGGTGGCCGCCGGCTGCGGCCCGCTGTCGCTGGGCGGCGATGGCGGCGGGTCGATCCGGATCCCGGCGGCGTTCTGCGGAATCGTCGGGTTCAAACCGACCTTTGGTCTGGTCCCGCACGAGCCTTCGTCGGCCGGCTGGAAGACGATCGTGGCGCTCGGGCCGATGGCCAGTACGGTCGCCGACGCGCGCCTGATGCTCAGTGCGGTCGCTGGCTTCGACCGGCGCGACCGGCACAGCCTGCCGCCGGTGCCGCTCGACGGCCCGGCAGCGGAACCGACCGGGCTTCGCGTGGTGGTCTCGGAGGACCTCGGATTCGCGCCGCTCGACGACGACGTACGCCGGGCGTTCCGGGCCGCGGTGCGCCGGCTCGCCGGCGCCGGTGTCCGGGTCGTCCACGACTCGCCCGGCCTCGGCACGTCGGTGTCAGCGTGGAGCGCGATCGCGCTGGCCGAGGCGTACTACTCCGAGTACGACGCCTTCCTGCACCGCCGAGCCGACCTCGGCGAGGACGCGGCCGAGTTCATGGCCGCCGGCAGCTACGTGACGGCCGAGCAGTACGTGCGGGCGCAGTTCGCCCGGGAGCGGATCCACCGGGCGTACGCGGACCTGTTCGCCCGCACCGGCGCGACGGTGCTGCTCACCCCGACGCTCGGCTGTGAGGCGTTCCCGCACGGCCAGCGGCACCCGGACACCGTCGGCGGCGTACCGGTGAAGCTGCCCGAGCTGGACTGGGCGCCATTCCTGTACGACGCCAACCTGGCCGGGTTGCCGGCCTGCGCACTGCCGATCGGGCTGGGCGACGACGGGCTCCCGGTGTCGATGCAGATCCTCGGACAGCGCTGCGACGACGGGCCGGTGCTCGCCGCCGCGCAGACCATCGAGGCCGTGCTCGGCTTCGCCGCCCGGCCAACTGTCCAGGTCGGCCCTGAACGGAGAGGGACACGATGACCGGCACGCCGCTTCGCGGGATCTCCGACCTGCGGGAGTTCTTCCGCACCAACCAGACGCCTATCTACTTCATCTCGCCCACGGCGTTCAACCTGCTCGGGATCGACCGCTGGGTGCGAAACTTCCACTACGTCACGTATTTCGACTCGTTCGAGGGCACGCACCCCCACGTCTTCGTGCCCAAGTCGCACGAGGCGCGCGAGTTCTCCTCTATCGAGGACATCTGCAACTACCTGCTCAGCAACCGGGAGGCGATGGACTGGTTCCACGCGCATGGCCCGGATGGTAGGGCGGTGTTCGTGATGTTCGACGAGGAGAGCGAGGAGCTGGCCGCCCAGGCCGGCCTGAAGGTCGCCCACCCGCCGGCGGGGCTGCGCCACCGTATCGACTCGAAGATCGTAACCACCCAGCTGGGCAACGACGCCGGTGTTCCCAGCGTGCCCAACGTCCTGGGCCGGGCGGCCAGCTACGCCGAGCTGAAGGCCTTGGCCAAGCGGGCCGGACTGGGCAACGATCTCGTGGTCCAGATGCCCTACGGAGACTCGGGAAAGACCACTTTCTTCATCAAGAGCAAGGACGACTGGGAAAAGTACAGCGCCAAGGACCCGTTGCACGAGCACGAGCTGAAGGTGATGCGGCGCATCGACCACCGCGCTGTCGCCGTGGAGGCGGTGCTGACCCGGCACGGCACGCTGGTCGGCCCGCTGATGAACGACATCACCGGCCACCCCGAGCTCACCCCGTACCGGGGTGGCTGGGCCGGCAACGACTACCCGGCCACGCTGACGAGCGCGCAGAAGCAGCAAGCCCGGGAGATGACGGCCCGTCTCGGCGACCGTCTCGTGCAGGAGGGCTACCGGGGGTTCTTCGAGGTCGACTACCTCGTCGACCTCGGCACCGGCGAGTTGTACCTGGGCGAGCTCAACCCGCGCATCAGCGGTATCAGCTCGATGACCAACGTGACCGCCGGCGCGTACGCGGACATGCCGTTGTTCCTGTTCCACCTGCTGGAGTACCTCGACCTCGACTACACGATCGATATCGATGAGATCAACGAGCGCTGGTCCAGGGAGGCCACGGTCGATGTCTGGAGTCAGATCATCATCAAGGAGATCGAAGATCAGGTCGAGCTGCTGACCCAGACGCCGCGTACGGGTATCTACCACCTCGAGGACGACGGTGCCGTCGCGTTCCGCCGGTGGGGCAACGACTGGCACGGCATCGTCAGCGAGACCGAGGCTTTCTACCTGCGCATCGTGGGACCAGGGGACTACCGGTACCGAGGGGCAGACCTCGGTGCGCTCGTCACCCGCGGCCGGCTGCAGACCGACGACAACCGGCTCGAAGAGCGCTGCAGGCGGTGGATCACCGGCATGCGCGCCCAGTTCGCCGGTACGCCCATCGCCCCGCAGGAGACCCCGCCGGTCGGCCCGCTCGCTTTCAAGATGACGTGACAGGAGCTGCGATGCACCCTCTCGATCCGTTGACAGCCGAGGAGTTCCGGCAGGTGGCCGCGGTCCTGAAGCGGGAGCGTGGCGTGGACGAGCGCTGGCGGTTCGCGTCCATCGAGCTGCGCGAGCCGGCTAAGGGGGCGCCCGAACCCGTGGCTCGGGAGGCGCTGGTGGTCTGCTGGAACCGCGAGGACAACCAGGCGTACCGGGCCGTGGTGTCCTTGACCGCCGGTGCTGTAGCCGACTGGCGGCACCTGCCCGGACAGCACCCGAACATGACGCTCGACGAGTGGCACGAGTGCGACGAAAAGCTGCGCGCCGAGCCGCGCGTGGCCGGGGCCCTTGCCCGGCGCGGCATCACCGACCTCGGCCGCGTGCTCATCGACGTCTGGGCCTACGGCGCGGCGCTCGTACCCGAGCGCTACCGGGGCCTGCGGATCGGGTGGGGCGACGTCTGGTACCGCGCGAGCGATGACGGCAACCCGTACGCCCACCCGGTCCAGGGGATGCACCCGATCGTCGACCTCAACCGCATGGAGCTGCTGGAGATCGAGGACGTCGAATCGCCGGTCGAGCCGCCGAAGGTCATGGGCGAGTACCTGCCGGCGCTCACCGGGCTGCCACCGCGTGAGCTGAAGCCGCTTTCCATCAGCCAGCCCGACGGGGTCTCGTTCACGCTCGACGGCAACCTGCTGACCTGGCAGAACTGGCAGCTGCGGCTCGGCTTCAACTACCGGGAGGGCCTGATCCTGCACACCGTCGGGTTCGCCGACGGCAACCGGGTCCGCCCGGTGGCCCACCGGATGTCGTTCGCGGAGATGGTCGTGCCCTACCGTGACCCGACCGTCGATCACTACCGCCGCACCGCGTTCGACATCGGGGAGTGGGGCCTCGGCTTCATGACGACCTCGCTGGAGCTGGGCTGCGACTGCCTCGGCGAGATCAGGTATGTCGACGCCGTGCTGCACGACTCGCACGGCGAGCCGTACACGATCGCCAACGCCATCTGCATCCACGAGGAGGACAACGCGGTCCTGTGGAAGCACGTGGACCATCAACACGGGGCCGAGGTACGGCGTGCCCGCCGCCTCGTCATCTCCTTCCACGCCACGGTGGCCAACTACGAGTACCTGGTCTACTGGCGCTTCCACCAGGACGGCAACATCGAGTGCGAGGTGCGCGCCACCGGCATCATGGTGACGTCGTACTTCCCCGACGGTTCGCAGCCGCCCTACGGCACGCTGGTCGACGAGCGCACGTACGCGCCGTTCCACCAGCACTTCATCGTCGCCCGCCTCGACCTGGACGTCGACGGGCCGGCCAACACCGTGTACGCCGCCGAGTCGGAGGCGCTGCCGATCAGCGCGGACAACCCGTACGGGCTGGCGCTGACGGTCCGCAACAGCCCGCTGCGCACCGAGGCCGACGGCAGGCAGGACTACGACTGGTCGACTCAGCGCGCCTGGAAGATTGTCAACGACAACGTGACCAACGGGCTCGGCACCGCGGTCGGATACAAGCTGGTGCCGACCGGCTGCTTCCCGCCGCTGCTCGACCGGGCGTCCCCGGTGTTCCAGCGGGCCGAGGCGATCGGTCACACCCTGTGGGTCACGCCGTACCACCCGGACGAGCGGTGGCCCTGCGGCGACTTCCCCAACCTCAGTGACCGCGACAGCGGCCTTCCGGCGTGGACCGCGCGGAACAGGCCGATCGAGAACACCGACGTCGTGCTCTGGTACGTGTTCGGCATCCACCACATCACCCGGCCGGAAGACTGGCCGATCATGCCCGTCGACACCGTCTCCTTCTGGCTCAAGCCGTTCGGCTTCTTCGACCGCAACCCGACGTTGGACGTGCCGCCGAGCCAGGCGGCCTGCTCCGAACAGCATGAATAGGAGTCCGCCATGGCAGACCGGATCTTGCAGAACTTCGTGGACGGCAGGTACGTCGGCACCGTCGACGGGCGGACCGCGTCGCTGATCGACCCCAGCACGGGCGAGGTGTTCGCCGAGGCGCCGCTGTCCGGCGAGGCCGACGTCGACGCCGCCATGCAGGTGGCGGCGCGCGCCTTCGAGGCATGGCGCGACACCACGCCCGGCGAACGAAGCCTGGCCCTGCTGCGCGTCGCCGACGCGGTGCAGGCCAGAGCCGACGAGTTGGTGGCGGCCGAGAGCCAGAACACGGGCAAGCCGCTCGCGCTGACCCGGTCGGAGGAGATCGGGCCGATGGTCGACCAGATCCGCTTCTTCGCCGGTGCGGCCCGTTGCCTGGAAGGCAAGTCGGCCGGCGAGTACATGGCCGACCACACGTCGATGATCCGCCGCGAGCCGGTCGGGGTGGTCGCCCAGGTGGCGCCGTGGAACTACCCGATGATGATGGCGGTCTGGAAGTTCGGGCCAGCCGTCGCGGCGGGCAACAGCGTCGTCCTCAAGCCGTCGGACACGACCCCGGTGACGGCGCTGATGCTCGCGGAGATAGCCGCCGAGTTCCTTCCGCCCGGCGTGCTCAATGTCGTCTGCGGCGACCGCGAGACGGGCCGCGCGCTGGTCCGCCATCCGACCCCGCAGATGGTGTCGATCACCGGCTCGACCCGCGCCGGTGTGGAGGTGGCCCGCACCGCCGCCGACGACGTCAAGCGGGTTCACCTGGAGCTCGGCGGGAAGGCGCCGGTGATCGTGTTCGACGACGCCGACGTGTCGACGGCCGCCGCGGGCATCGCGGCGGCCGGGTACTTCAACGCCGGCCAGGACTGCACCTCGGCGACCCGGGTCCTGGCCGGGCCGCGGGTACACGAAGACTTCGTGTCGGCGCTGACCGAAGCCGCGAAGAATACCGTGGTCGGGCCGCCCGACGACGCCGACGCCGCTCTCGGGCCGCTCAACAACGTCAACCAGCTGCGCTGGGTCAGCGGCATCGTCGACCGCGCCCCCGACCACGCGAACGTGACCGTCGGCGGGCACCAGGTGGGCGAGCGCGGCTACTTCTACTCGCCGACGGTGGTGTCGGGGCTGCGCCAGGACGACGAGATGGTGCAGTCGGAGATCTTCGGCCCGGTGATCACCGTGCAGCGCTTCACCGACGAGGACGAGGCGCTGCGGTGGGCCAACGGCGTCGAGTTCGGGCTCGCCTCGTCGGTGTGGACGCGTGACCACGGGCGCGCGATGCGGATGGCCAGGCGCCTCGACTTCGGCTGCGTGTGGATCAACACCCACATCCCGCTGGTGGCGGAGATGCCGCACGGCGGCTTCAAGCACTCCGGGTACGGCAAGGACCTGTCGATGTACGGACTGGAGGACTACACCCGCATCAAGCACGTGATGAGCTACATCGGCACCTGAGTCGCGCCACCAAGCACGACCTCGTGCTGCCCGGTGGTGAACCCGCCGACCGTGTGCCGCCAGGACGAGCCGGGCCAGCGGTACTCGATCGTCAGGTCGGTGGGCCGGTAGACGGCCGTGTACAAGGTGCCGAAGCCGAGTTCGTAGGCCGTGGAGTACAGCGGCGGTTCTCCGAAGCGGGCTACGAGCGATTCCAGGTCGACCGGCGCGGCGAGGAGGCCGGCGAGCATCGAGTCGCGTTCGAGACTGTGGGTGGCGTGCACCTGCTCCGGCCAGTCCAGGTGCTCCTGGTGGTTGGTGGCGAACGGCTGGCGGGAGAACCCGGGCTCGCGGTCGGGACCAAGGAACGCGGTGAAATGCTCGCCACTGTGGTCGACCACGGTGACGTTGTAGGCCATGTGGACCGGAAGCCGGGCAAGGGTCCGGCGGGCCTCGGCAGCGGTGTCGCACACCTCGAGCAGGTACCGCAGCACCAGCGGAATGCCGAAGCCGGTGCCCACCGTGCGCCGGCCTCCGAACGCCAACGATGCGGCCAGACCGGCGTCGTTCATCCCGTCGATCAGGCCCCATAGGCAGTCGCTCATACCGACGACGCGGCGACCGGTGAACGCGCTGCCCAGAACGACACGTTCGAGCAACTGAGGTGCGTAGTCGTAGTTGCGCACGAGCGCCGATCCGCTGCGGCGGCCGGTACCCGGATGCACCGCCTGTGAGCAGCCCGCGAGGTACGGCGGTGGGTTGTACAGCGACAGCATTCGGGCGACGAGCTCACCACCACCGGCCAGGTCGACCAGGCGGTGCCAGGTCGATACGAGCTCGGGCATGTGCCGCCGCAGCATCCGATGACATGTCTCGATATCGGGCCGGACACCCGAGCCTTCGCGGAGGTACCAATGGCGGTAACCGGGCCACGTCGCCGAGAACACCCCCTGCCAGCCCGGACCCGGCGTCGGCTCCGCGACGGCGTAGAAGGTCATCGGCCAGGCGTACGGTGCTCCCGAAGTCACGAGAGTCCTCTTACCCAGGCCCCGAGATGGGCCAACCCGCGCCGCGGCGGCGGCATGCCTCGTCGGCGTGCCGGACATGTTGGCCGGGGCGTCCCGCTGCGGTGCGTGATCTCGACATTGTGTCGACTTGTTTCATCGACCGCCATCCTCCTACGTTCAGGCCACTGCGGCGTTGAACGGGTCCGGTCCTTCCATTGACGGGAGGCGCCGGCACATGCGGGAGGTGGTCGCAATGAGTGTGACGGCCAAGGGTCGACGGGGCGGGCCGGGGATCTTCGCGATCCGTGACGTCTCCACACTCGTGACGGAGACGCACGAGCATGGGCACGAACTCAAACGTTCCGTCGGCGGGACGCAGCTCCTGGCAATGGGGGTCGGAGCAATCATCGGGACGGGCATCTTCGTCGTTATCGGCGAGGGCGCCGGCATCGCCGGTCCCGCCGTCATCCTGGCTTTCGTCCTCGCCGCCGTGGCATGCACGTTCTCCGCGCTGTCGTATGCAGAATTGGCGTCGTCCATCCCGGTGTCGGGCAGCGCGTACACGTACTCCTACGCGACGCTCGGCGAGCTTGTCGCCTGGATCATCGGCTGGGACCTCGTCCTCGAATACGGCGTGTCGGTGGCCGCGGTGGCCGTCGGTTGGGGCGGCAACGTCAACGTGTTCCTCGACGCCGCCTTCAACTATCAGCTTCCGGATGCCATCTCGAAATCGCCGGAGGACGGCGGCGTGTTCAACCTGCCGGCCGTCTTCATCGTGCTCGCCATCACCTTCTTGCTGATTCGAGGGGTACGGGAGAGCGCGCGGGTCAACTTCGTCATGGTCGCCATCAAATTGGTGGTGCTGACGTTCTTCATCGTCGTCGCGCTCGCGAACTTCAGCTCAACGAACTTCACGCCGTTCATGCCGCACGGCTTCGACAGTGCGACCGCCGCTGCCGCGATCATCTTCTTCGCCTACATTGGCTTCGACGCGGTCTCGACCGGCAGCGAGGAGGCCAAGAATCCGAAACGGGATCTGCCGTTCGCGATCATCGGCTCGCTTCTGATCTGCACGTTCTTCTACATCCTCACGGCAGTCGGCGCTCTTGGAATCGCCACTCCGGCTGAGATGGAGAAGAGCGACGCTCCATTGGCGACAGCTCTCCAAGACGGTGCCGGCATCAGCTGGGCGGCCTGGGTGCTCGCACTTGGCGCGCTAATAGCGATCACCAGCGTCGTCCTGGTCGTCTTTTACGGGCAGACCCGCATCTTCTTTGCCATGTGCCGGGATGGGCTGCTGCCGGAAGGCCTGGCCAAGGTGAACGCGCGCTTTGGCACGCCAGCGAGGCTGACCATCGGTCTGGGCGTACTGATCGCGGTGCTGGCTGCGCTGGTCCCGCTCAGCAAGATCGTCGAGCTGGTGAACATCGGGACGCTCTTCGCATTCGTCCTGGTCAACATCGGAGTTATCGTCCTGCGGCGTACCCGACCGGACATGCCGCGGCCGTACCGGGTGCCGTTCTCGCCGGTCTTCCCGTTGCTCGGCGTAGCGTTCGCCATCTACCTGATGAAGGACCTGCCACTGGCCACTTGGATCCGGTTCGTCCTGTGGCTCGCGGCCGGTGTAGTCATCTACGCCCTCTACGGGTACCGCAACTCCCGGCTGCGCACGGCGCACGGCGAGTACGGCGTGGTCCCTGCCGAGCCCGCGGACATCCTGCACAGGCACGAGTCCCATGAGCATGAGTGAGAACCCGCCATGAGTGAGAACCCGCCCCAGCTGCCCGAACTCGGGCCGGTCATCGTCGGATTCGACGGCACCACGTCGGGCGAGGATGCGCTCGCCCTTGCCGTGTGGTTCAGCGGCATTCTCGCCCTGCCGCTGGTGGTCGTGGCGGTCCACCCGTCGCCGGCGGCCATCAGCCCAGCGCGGGTCGACGCCGAGTGGGTGTCCGACCGTCACCGGGTGGCGGAACAGATCCTCGACGACGCGCGGCATCTGATCGAGGCCCGAACAGAGCCGCCCAAGCAGGTCGAGTACCGCATTGTCGCTTCGTCCTCGGCGGCGCACGGCCTGCACGACCTGGCCGAGGAGCTGACCGCGTCGGTGATCGCGGTGGGCTCGGGTGGCGAGGGTTCCGAGGAGCGGCTGTCTGCCGGCAGCACCGCGGAGCGGCTGCTGTCGGGCAGCCCGTGTCCGGTTGCTGTGGCACCTTCGGGCATGCGAAACCGCCGCCCGGGCGCGCTGACGCGAATCGGGGTGGCCTACATCGACACCCCGGACGCCAACGCGGCGCTGGCGGTCGCCGCCCGGCTCGCGCAGCGCACGTCGGCCGAGCTCCGGCTGTACACCGTCGTCGCCGACGAGGCCGAGGTGTTGCCGCTGCTCATCGGCCGCGACGCGGAGCGCGCGTTCCTGGCGACCGCGCGTGAGCAGTACCAGTTCGCCCTCGATACCGCGATAGCGGGCCTCCCGCCCGGGCTGCGGGGCACTGGACAGATTCTGATCGGTGATGTCGTGGAGGTGCTCGCGGAGCTGGACGAAGACGACATCGACGTGCTGTTCAGCGGCTCGCGCGGGTACGGTCCGGTTCGCCGCGTGCTCGTCGGCGGCGTGTCCTCCAGGCTCGTCCGGAGGGCCCGCAGCCCGCTGGCCGTGGTGCCGCGCGCAGGCTGACGAGGGCGTCGGTCGCGCGCGATGGACGGTACCGACGAACTGGTTGGCCTGTTTCCGCCCGGCACCCGCCAGGACGGCGACGGCATGTTGATGGTGGGCGGGTGCCGGCTCGACGACCTGGCGCGCGAGTACGGCACGCCGGTGATGGTGGTGGCCGAGGACGCATTGCGACGGCGGGCCCGCGACTACCGGGAACGGCTGGCCGCCCGCTGGCCGGACTCCCGAGTGGTGTTCGCCTCGAAAGCCTTCCCCTGCACTGCCGTACAGCGGCTGATGGTGTCCGAGGGGCTGTGGATCGACGTGGCCGGCGGCGGGGAGATCGTCACCGCACTGGCCGCGGGCGCCGATCCGGCGACACTCGTGCTGCACGGCAACGCCAAGTCCACCGAGGAGGTACAGCTCGCGGTCAGATCCGGGGTGGGCACGGTCGTGGTCGACAATCTCGACGACATCGACCGGCTCGAAGCAGCGGTGCCGCCGGGTTACGAACAGGACTGCCTGGTACGGGTGATCCCAGGCGTGCAGGCTTCCACCCACGCCGCGCACGCCACCGGCCACGAGGGTTCGAAATTCGGGCTGTCACCACTCGCCGCCAAGCAGGCCATCGCTCGCATCGAAGCAAGCGACCGGCTCCGGATGCTCGGCCTGCACACACACGTCGGGTCGCAGATTCTCCGCGCCGAGGAACTCGCCGCCGCCGTCGCGCCGTTGGCCGCTGTCGGCCAGTACCCGGTCTACGACCTCGGCGGTGGCCTCGGCGCCCGTTACACCTACCGCGACGACCCGCCGAGCCTGGACGAGTACCTTGACGCGCTGATCGGCGCGGCCCGTGAGCACCTTCCCGCCGGCGCCCGCATCCTGATCGAACCCGGGCGAAGCGTGGTGGCCACCAACGCGGTCACCGTGTACACCGTCACCACCATCAAGCCGGGTGCGACCACGTTCGTTGCGGTGGACGGCGGGATGGCGGACAACCTCGAGGTAGCCCTGGTCGGGCAGCGTTTCGAAGCGACGATCGCGAACCGGGTCGGCGGCGGCGCGCCGGTCACCGTCGTCGGCCGGCACTGCGAGTCGGGCGACGTGCTCTCCGACCCGGTGCCACTGGACGCCCCGCGGGTGGGTGACCTGCTCGCGATACCCACCACCGGCGCGTACTGCTACACGATGTCGAACAACTACAACGGCGCCCGCCGGATCCCGGTAGTGTTCGCCGACGGCGGTCGGGCCCGGCCGGTGGTCCGCCGCGAGACGTGGGACGACCTGCTGGCGCGGGACGTGGCCCCAGTCTGACCGGGGAGCGCCTCACCGCCCTGGAGTGATACCCGGCGGCGACGGTTTCCCAATCCGCAGCATCTTGATGCAAGCCGACCGGCTCACCTGCGGTTATGCTCGCCTGCTTCCCATGCGTTGGGTGGCAATTCATGCTTCGTGTGCCCGGTAGTCGCAACACCAGTCTGGGCGGTCACATGTCGCAGATTCCAGGTACGCCGCATTAGAACGCCTGGCCGCCCACGTCCACCTGGCCATGAGCGACCAGCCAACCCAGCGCCTCGCGTAGCGACCTTGATGTGCCCGCTGCCGTCAGCGAGCCGACGCCGGCCAGCGTCGAGAAGATCCGGCGCATCGGACGCGTCGACGTCCTCGGCGGACTTGTCCACGAGTACCACCACGACGCGGCTGTCGCGGCGGACCGTCGCGGCGCTGCTCCCGCTCAACCACGTAGGTCAGCGTTGATGGTGGGGGCGACCTGCAGAGCAGTTCGTCCATGCGCCGGTACAGCGCGGCCAGCTCGTCCGCGATACGCACGAGCTGCTCCGCGGGCTCGACATCGCGATCCTCGGCGACGCACCCGATTGACCGCGCCAGCCGGGAGGCGCACCCCGGCCGCCTCCGCGTGCGGACGCGCCGGGAACCGGTGACACAGATCTCTTCGGCTGTCTTTCGGCGTCGCCTGATGCCATGAGCCAGGTGGACGTTCGCCGGCGTGCCACCGGGCCGCCGGTGAACGTCTCGACCGAACGTCGGACGAAGGGAACTATTCATCATGCGGATCAAGACCACTGTCGGTCTCGGCATCGTCGGGGCAGCAGCCGCCGCGGCGCTCATCGGCGGCGGCGTGGCGTACGCCGCCGCCGATGAGCCCGAGCCGAGGCCGGTCGTCCGGATCGTCACGGACGAGGTCGTCGGTAACCCAGCCGCGGACGGCCGGAACTGCCCCGACCGCAGCGGGAGCGGTCAGCCGGCGGAGGCCGGGCTGTGACGACCACGACGATGTCGTCGGGCCCGAGCGGCGCGCCGCTGCCGGCCAGCGCCGGAGCACTGGAGCAGGCGCTGTTCCAGATCAAGCGGGTCATCGTCGGCCAGGATCGGCTGATCGAGCGCCTGATGACGGCGCTGCTGGCGGGCGGCCACTGCCTGCTGGAGGGCGTCCCGGGCGTGGCCAAGACGCTGGCGGCGCAAACACTGGCGACGGCGGTGGGCGGCACGTTCGCCCGGATCCAGTTCACGCCGGACCTGGTGCCCTCGGACATCGTCGGCACCAGGATCTACCGGGCCTCGACGGAGAGCTTCGACGTGGAGCTGGGCCCGGTGATGGCCAACCTCGTGCTCGCCGACGAGATCAACCGGGCGCCGGCGAAGGTGCAGTCGGCGCTGCTGGAGACGATGGCCGAGCGCCAGGTGTCCATCGGCGGGCGCAGCTATCCGGTGCCGGAGCCGTTTCTCGTGCTGGCCACCCAGAACCCGATCGAATCCGAGGGTGTCTACCAGCTGCCGGAGGCTCAGCGCGACCGGTTCCTGATGAAGGTGGTGGTGGACTACCCGACCGACGCCGAAGAGCTGGGCATCCTCTACCGGATGGGGACGGCGCGGCCGCGACCGACGCGGGTGCTCGATCCGCGGCGGCTGCTGGAGCTGCAGCAGCAGGCACAGGACGTCTTCGTGCACCACGCGCTCGCCGAGTACATCGTGCGACTCGTGCTCGCCACCCGGCATCCGGAACGGTTCGGCGCGACCGACACGGTGCCGCTGATCGCGTACGGGGCCAGCCCCCGTGCCACGCTCGGTCTGGTCGCCGCCGCCCGGGCGCTCGCGCTGCTGCGCGGGCGCGACTACGTGCTGCCGGAGGACGTCACCGAGCTGGCGGCGGACGTGATCGCGCACCGGCTGGTGCTCTCGTTCGATGCGGTGGCCGACGGGGTGCCGGCGGAGTCCGTCGTACGGCGGCTGGTCGCGGCGGTGCCACCGCCACGGATCGCTCCCCACGAGGCGACCCGGGACAGCACGCGGCCGGTCGGCGACGGGGCGGCGGTATGAACGAGGGGTACATGGCCGCGCACCACCTCGCGGTGGGGCGCCGGCTGCGCCGGTTGGAGCTGACCATCACGCGCCGGCTGGACGGGCTGCTGCACGGCGTACACCTGGGGCTGCTGCCGGGGGCGGGCAGCGAACTCGCCGGCAGCCGGGAGTACCGGCCCGGCGAGGATGAGGTGCGCCGGATGGACTGGGCCGTCACCGCCCGCACCACAGTGCCGCACGTGCGGGTGCTCGACGCGGATCGGGAGCTGACCACCTGGCTCCTGGTGGACGCGACTCCGAGCATGGATTTCGGCACGGCGCAGCTGGAGAAGCGGGAGCTGGCGGTGGCCGCGACAGCGGCGGTTGGGTTTCTCACCGCCGGTGCCGGGAACCGCCTCGGCGCCCACGTCGTCGGGAACGGGCCGGTGCGTCGCTTCCCGGCGCGTACCGGCCGGGAGCACCTGCTCGGCGTGCTGCGTACGCTGCTGTCCCTGCCACGCGGCGAGGCCAGCGGCGAACCGCCCGCGCTGGGCGCGGCGATCGCCGGCCTGAACCGCGGCGCGTTCCGGCGCGGTCTCGTGGTGGTTGTCTCCGACTTCCTCGATGGACTGTCGGATGAGGACGGCGCTCGACCGGCCTGGGAACGGGATCTGCGGCGGCTGGCGGCGCGTCATCAGGTGCTGGCGGTCGAGGTGAGCGATCCACGGGAGCTGGAGCTGCCGGACGTCGGGATCATCACCCTGGTCGACCCGGAGAGCGGACGACGCCGGGAGGTCGCCACCGGCAGCCGGCGCCTGCGCGAACGGTATGCCGCCGCGGCGACAGCGCAGCGCCAGGCGGTCGCGCGGGCGCTGCGCCGGGCCGGCGTGACGCATCTGCTGCTGCGCACGGATCGGGACTGGGTCGCCGACATCGTCCGGCATGTGCTGGTCCAGCGGCGCCTAGCGCGGGCCGCGCGGCCCGCCCGGATCACGAGAGGAGGGAAAACATGATGTGGCAGAGCCCGGAGCGGCTGTGGCTGCTGGCCGGGGTCGTGGGGCTTGCCGTGCTGTACGTCGTGCTGCAGCGGCGGCGCAGCCGGTACGCGGTGCGGTTCACGAACCTGCGGCTGCTCGACCGGGTGGCGCCGAAGCGACCTGGGTGGCGGCGGCACGTGCCGGCGAGCCTGTTCCTGGCCATGCTGGCGCTTCTCGTGGTCGGCTTCGCGCGGCCGACCGACGAGGTGCGCGTGCCCAAGGAGCGGGCCACCGTCGTCGTGGCGGTGGATGTCTCACGGTCGATGCTCGCCACCGACGTGGACCCGGACCGGCTCTCCGCCGCCAAGGCGGCGGCCCGGGAGTTCGTGGACGGCCTGCCTGAGGAATTCAACGTCGGGCTCGTGGGCTTCGCCGGCAGCGCCTCGGTGTTCGTCGCCCCGAACACCGACCGGGACGCCCTGCGCGCCGGCATCGACCGCCTCGCCGAGGGCAGCGCCGGGGCACAGGGCACCGCGATCGGCGAGGCCATCACCACCTCGCTGACCACGATCGCCAACCTCGACGCGCAGGCGGCCCAGGACCCGCCGCCCGCGCGGGTGGTGCTGCTCTCCGACGGCGCGAACACCGCGGGGCGGGAGCCCGAGGCGGCCGCCGCCGACGCGGTCCAGGCCGGCATCCCGGTCGACACAATCCTGTTCGGTACGCCGGACGGCTCCATCGAGCAGAACGGCCGCGCCATGCGCGTACCCGTGGACGGGCAGACGCTGGAGGCGGTGGCCGAACAGACCGGCGGTGGCTACCACGAGGCGGCCAGCAGCGACGAGCTGCGCGCCGTGTACGACGACATCGGCAGCTCCATCGGCTACACCACCGAGCGGCAGGACATCTCGGCCAGGTTCATCGGGATCGGCCTGGTGCTTGCGTTGCTCGCCGTCGCCGGCTCGATGTTCTGGTTCTCCCGCATCCCCTGAAAGGACAGCACCATGAGCACGCCAGCCGGGCTCGGCACCCCACGCGGGCCCTGGTTCATCTCACCGCGGCTCCACGACCCGACCCTCGGCCAGACCGGCGTACCGGCCAGTGCCGGTGATCGCGCCGCCGCGCGGTGGCCGCGGATGCTGCTGACCGGCCTGGCGGTCGTGGCTGTGTCCGCCGGCTCCGGCGCGGCGGCCGGCGGCTACGTCGCCGACCGCACCACCGACCAGCCGCAGCCGGCGCCGCCCGTGGCCGCACCACCACCGTCAGGCGGTGCGGCCGGCGCCCCTGGCGACCTCGTCGGCGCCGCCGCACGGGTGCTGCCCGGCGTCGTCTCCGTGCAGGTGCGCAGCGGGAATGGCACCGCAAGCGGCTCCGGGTTCGTCATCGACGGCGAAGGCCACATCATCACCAACAACCACGTCGTCGCCCGCGGCGGATCGGTCAGCGTCGTCGGGCAGGACGGGCGCCGGCTCCCCGCCGAGGTGATCGGCCGCGACCCGGACACCGACATCGCCGTCCTCCGGGTATCCCCGTCGGCTGCGCTGCGGCCGCTGGCGCTGGCACCGGCCGGCAGCACGCGGGTCGGCGAGCCGGTGCTCGCCGTCGGCTCACCGCTGGGCCTGTCCGGCACCGTCACCGCCGGCATCGTCAGCGCGCTCGACCGCCCCGTGCGGCTCGGCGGGGCCACGCGGCAGACCGCGGTCCAGACCGACGCCTCCATCAACCCGGGCAACTCCGGCGGTCCGTTGGTGAACGCCCGCGGCCAGGTCATCGGCGTCAACACCGCCATCGCCACCCTGGAGGGCGGTGGCTCGATCGGCATCGGCTTCGCCATCCCGATCGACCGGGCTGCACGGGTCGCTCAGCAGCTCATCGCGGCCGGATAGCGTTGATGGCATGCGTCTGCTGCTGGTGGAGGACGAGGAGGACCTGGCCGGGGCTGTGCGGCTCGGCCTGATCCGCGCCGGGCACGCGGTCGACCTCGCGGCCGACGCCGCGGAGGCGTACGAAAAGCTCGCCGTCAACGCGTACGACCTCATGATCCTCGACATCAACCTGCCCGACAGCGACGGCTTCGCGGTGTGCCACGCGATCCGCCGCGGCGCGGTGCCGGTCCAGGGCGGCGCGGACCTGCGCGTGCTGATGCTCACGGCCCGCGGCGCGCTGCACGACCGCGTCCGCGGCCTGGACGAGGGCGCCGACGACTACCTCGTCAAGCCGTTCGCATTGGCCGAGCTGCTGGCGCGGGTCCGGGCGCTGCTGCGCCGCGACGCCGGGCACGGCAGCGCCGTGCTGCAGGTCGGCCGGCTCCGGCTGGACGCGGCCCGGCACGAGGCGACCCGCGACGGTGCCCCGCTGCGCCTCACGCCCAAGGAGTTCGGCGTGCTGGAGTACCTGATGACCCGCCCCGGACACGTGGTCTCCGCCGAGGAACTGCTCGAACACGTCTGGGACGAGAACGCCGACCCGTTCACCCAGACCGTCCGCGTCACCATCGGCACCCTGCGCCGCAAGCTCGACCGCGACGGCGAGCCTCCGCTCATCGACACCGTGGTGGGCCGGGGCTACCGCCTCAGGGAGGCGGCGTGATGTCCCGGCCGCGGTTGCCGCGGTTCGCCCAGTCAATCCGGTTCCGGCTCACCGTGCTCTACTCCACCCTGCTCTTCGCGCTCGCCGCGGCCGGGCTCGCCGTCACCTACGTCGCGGTGGAGCGCACCACCGACCCGAAACCCATCACCAAGCAGTACGAAGGACAGCTCATCCGCAACGGCGTGCAGGTCGGCACCGTCGACGTTGCCCGCGTCGACGAAATTGAGTCGGCGGTCAACTTCCGGACCCTGCAGACGCTGCGCACGTACTCCTTCGTTGCCCTCGGCGGGCTCTTCCTCGCCAGCCTCGGAATCGGCTGGGTCCTGTCCGGCCGGGCGCTGCGCCCGGTCGCCGAGATCGCCCGCACCGCCCGGGAGATCCAGGCCACCGACCTGTCCCGCCGCATCCGGCTCGACGGAACCAAGGACGAGCTGCGCGACCTCGCCGACACGATCGACTCCATGCTCGACCGGCTGGCCGACGCGTTCCGCGCCCAACGCCAACTCATCGATGACGCCTCACACGAGCTACGCAGCCCGCTGGCCATCATCCGGACGAACCTGGACGCCTCGCTGAGCGGCCCGGAGGTCACCGACGCCGAACGCACACGGGCGGTCGCCATCATCGACCGGGCCACCACACGGATGTCCCGGCTCGTCGAGGACCTGCTCGCCACGGCCCGCAGGGACACCGACGCGCTGGCCGACACGGACGTCGACCTCGCCGCCGTCGCCGGCGAGGTCGGCGAGGACTTCGCCGACCTCGCGGCCGAAAGCGGGGTTCATTTGAGGTCCGGCGTACGCGGTGCCGACCTGGTCGTCATCGGCGACCACGACGCGCTGCGCCGGGCCGCGGGCAACCTGCTCTCCAACGCGATCCGGCTCTCCCCGCCGGGTGCGACCGTGGCCGTGGCGACCGGCCGTACCGATGGCTGGCTCTGGCTCGCCGTTGCCGACAAGGGCCCCGGAATCGCCGTCGCCGACCAGGCCCGGGTGTTCGACCGGTTCTGGCGCGGCGAGCCGCAGCGCGGTTCGCGTGACCGCCGCACGGGGCTGGGACTGGCCATCGTGCGGCAGATCATCGAGGCGCACGGCGGCCACGCCGCGGTCTTCTCTACCCTCGGCGCGGGAAGCACCTTCGTGCTCTGGCTGCCGACGCCGGACCGGTCCGACGAGTCGGCACCTCCAAAGGCGTCACCGCTGGAATAGCCCGTCAGCCGGTTCCGGCGTGCAGCGCGGCTTCACGGAACCGAGCCAAACCGGCGTCCGACCTGTTCTCGCTCGACGCGACGATGTTCACCTCGATGGAGAGCAGGTCGCCCTTGACAACGGCGATCTGTCCGCCACGCCTGCTACCGCCCTGGAGCGCCGTTCAAGCCCCGAGCGAGGAATAACGCAGCCCTGGAATACATACGCTCCACCAGTAAACCGTTCTTGAAATGCCGTCCGTGAAGCATGGCATGGGGCCGGTGGGGTCGCGGTGCGGCCGGGCTCGTCGAGCACCGGACCGTAGATCGGCAGCCTCCGGGAGCCAGTGGTGTCCGTGGCCGGCTGCGGGCGGCACCGGGCCTGTAGCCCTAGGACTACTGGTGGAGGGCATGTATTCGAACTGTGCTGTATTCGTGCCTCGGGTCGTGGCTGGTCATGGTGTCTCCTCGGGTTCGACGCCGCGTACACCATGCACGTCCAGATGAACGTCGCGGACAAGAGGACATACTTCACCGAGATCGCCCACCGCCTCCGGCCAGGAGCGCACTTCGCGACCTTCGAGGTCTGCCGCAGCGGCGACACCGAACCGACTCCACCGCTGCCCTGGTCCCTCGACGGCACCGACAGCT
>DASYTU010000198.1:0-12502 GCA_036001925.1 Actinoplanes sp. | reverse complement strand
GTGCACCTCGAGGCGATCGGGAGCCTCACCGGCACCGACCTGGTCGGCGTCTGCGACACGGACCCGGCCAGGGCGGCGGTGGCGGCCGCGCGGTACGGCGTGCCCGGGTTCACCGATCACCGCGAGCTGATCGACACGCTGGGCCCCGACGTGGTGCACGTCTGCACGCCGCATAACCAGCACGCCCAGGTCGCGATCGATTGCCTCGGCGCGGGTGTCCACGTCCTCGTCGAGAAGCCCGTGGCGCACACCCTCGCCGAAGCCGACCGGGTGATCGCCGCGGCCCGGGAGCACCCGAACGTGAAGATCGGCGTCTGCATGCAGAACCGGTACAACGTGGCGGTGCGGGCGGCGCGGGCGCTGCTGGCCTCCGGGGAGCTGGGCGCGGTACGGGGCGGCTCGGCCACCGTCCTGTGGCACCGCGACCCGGCGTACTACCGGGCCCGGCCCTGGCGCGGGCAGGCCAGGGACAGCGGCGGCGGCGTGCTGATCAACCAGGCCATTCACACGCTCGATCTGATGGAGTGGCTGCTCGGCGACGTCACCCGGGTACGCGGCCACGCCGGACGGTACGTCCTCGACGGCGTCGTCGACGTCGAGGACACCGCCCACGTACTGCTCGACCATGCCGGCGGTGCGCGCAGTGTGGTCTTCGCGACGGTCACCAATGTGTCCGACTCGCCGGTCACGATGGAGATCGTCACCGAGCGGGCGGTGCTGTTCATCCGCGGCGACCTGACCGTCAGCTACGCCGACGGACGGACCGAGGTGGTCGCCGAACGCCGGGCGAGCAGCGGCGGCCGCCCGTACTGGGGCGTGTCTCACGCACTGCTCATCGCCGACTTCTACCGCGCGCTCGGGGACCCGGGCGCCTTCTGGATCGGCCCGGCCGAGGCCGCCAAGTCCCTGCGAGTCGTCAAGCAGGCGTACGGACAACAACTGGCAACAGATGGCCCGCCGGTGCGGGCCGGTGACTGAATAACAAAATGCATCACGAGAGAAGGACGCCACCGATGTGGACCCTTTCCGGATTCTCCGACGAGATCTCCCCCGATTTCACCGAGCAGTGCACGGTAGCGGCGAGCCTCGGGCTGAAATACGTCGAGGTGCGCAGCGCCTGGGACGTCAACATCCTCGACCTGAAGCCCGAGCAGCTGGGCGTCATGCGCGAGACACTGGCAGCGCACGACCTCAAGGTGTCGAGCATCGGTTCGCCGATCGGCAAGATCTTCATTGACGAGGAGTTCCCGCCGCACCTCGACCGGATGCGGCACGCCGCGGAGGTGGCCCACTTCCTGGGCGCGCCGTACGTGCGGATCTTCTCCTTCTTCCTGCGTCCCGGCGCGGATCCCGCAGATCACCGCGACGAGGTGATCGGCCGGATGCGGGCCCTGGCCCGCGTCGCCGAGGACGCGGACCTGATCCTGCTGCACGAAAACGAGAAGGAGATCTACGGCGACGTTCCCACGCGGTGCCTGGACATCGTCCGGTCCGTCGGGTCGCCACACCTACGGCTGGCCTGGGACCCGGCCAACTTCGTCCAGGTCGGGGTCCGCCCATACACCGACGGGTACGCCATCCTGCGGCCGCACCTCGAGTACGTCCAGATCAAGGATGCGCTGGCCGCGGACGGCACAGTCGTGACTGCGGGCAACGGTGACGGCGAGGTCGCCCGCACCATCCGCGCGCTGCGCCACGACGGGTTCGACGGGTTCTTCTCCCTCGAGCCGCACCTGAACATCGGCACCGCGCTCGGCGGGTTCTCCGGTCCGGACCTGTTCCGCAGCGCCTGGAAGGCCTTCACCGACATGCTGAACGCCGAGGGGATCGAGTACGCATGAGCGAGCGCGCCGAGGGCCACGAGCGCATGCGAGAGGGAGGCACGGCGTGAGCACACGATACACATTCGCGCTGGTGGGCGCCGGCGTGATCGGCAAGCACCACGGGTTGGTCATCAGCCAGCTCGCGGATCGGATCGACCTGGCCGCCGTCGTCGACATCAACGTCGAGAAGGCCGAACGACTCGCCGCCGAGCGCGGCGGCACGCCGTTCGCGTCGCTGACCGACGCGCTGGCGACCGTGGACCTCGACGTCGTCGTGGTGTGCACGCCGACCGGGCGGCACGCGGAGGTGGCGATCGAGGCCCTCGCCGCGGGCAAGCACGTCATCGTCGAGAAGCCCGCCGAGATCACCGTCGAGAAGACCGACGAGATCATCGAGGCCCAGCAAAAGGCGGGCACCATCGTGACGGTGATCTCGCAACACCGGTTCGACCCGGCCACCGAGGTCACGCTCCACGCCATCAGCCGGGGCGAGCTGGGCCGGCTGACCTCGGGCATCGCCTCGATCGACTGGTGGCGGGGGCAGAGCTACTACGACTCCGGTGACTGGCGGGGCACGTGGGAGCTCGACGGCGGCGGTGCCCTGATGAACCAGGGCGTGCACACGGTCGACCTGCTCGTCGCCGCCCTGGGCCGGCCCGTCGAGGTGTTCGCGTACACGGGCACGTTGGCCCACCAACGCATCGAGGTCGAGGACGTCGCGGTCGGTGTCGTCCGGTTCGAGAACGGGGCCCTCGGCGTGCTGCACGCCACCACCGCCGCCTACCCCGGGCTGAGCGCGCGCCTGCAGGTGCACGGCGACCGAGGCTCGGCGGTCATCGACAACGATCAGCTCGCGTTCTTTCATGCCACACCGGAGGGCACCGAGCCGGACGAGAAGCTGATGGGTGCGACAACCGACCGTGCCGTGCCGACGGCGGGCAGCGATCCGGGCCAGCTGTCCGACGCGCACCGGCTGCAGTACCTGAACTTCCTCGGGGCACTCGACGGGACCGAGCAACTGCGGGTCGATCTGGAGACCAACCGGCAGTCGATCGGCGTCATCACCGGGGCGTACGAGTCCGCGCGGACCGGACGGCCGGTGACTCTGCGATGAACCGCATCGCCGCGAATCCCATCCCCTACTGGAGCCGCGCCGGCAAGACGCGGGACGTGTTCGACGAGGCGTTCCGGGATTTCCAGGAGATCGGCTTCACCGCGGTCAAGGCGGACGTGCCCGACGGCATGAGCGCCTCGGAGTACGCCGAATGGATCGCCGGCTACGGCCTGTCGCCCTCGCTCAGCCTGTTCAACTCGCCGTTCGACGAGACGGTCGACATGGCCGAGGAGGTGGAACGCGCCAAGCGGTTCGCGGCGACGCAGGTGGCGCTCGGGCTGGACCGTACGATGATCTCGTCCATGGCCCTGCCGGCTCGGATAGCCGAACCGGCGGTCGGGGCCGGTTTCGACGCGGGCCGCCTCGCCCGCGCCATCGACAACTGCGGGACCGTTTGCCGGGTGCTGCAGGCGGAGGGCCTGCGCCCGTTGCACCACTCGCACGTGGGCGGCGTCTTCGAGACCGAGGACGAGATCGTCCGCCTCCTCGACGACCTGGGCCCCGACGTCATCGGGTTCGGGCCGGACACCGGCCACTTGCGGTGGTCCGGCATCGAACCAGCGCCCTTCATCCGGCGGTACGCCGACCGTCTCGGCGGTATCCACATCAAGGACTGCTTCCCCGACCTGCTCGACCCCGCCAGCAGGACCGGCATGACCTACCAGGACGTGCAGAGCACGAAGCGGCTGTGGGCCGAGCCCGGGCTGGGCGTCGTGGACTTCGCGGCGGTCGTGGCCGCCATCCCGGACGGTTACGACGGCGACTTCATGATCGAGGTCGACGAGCCGAGCGTGGAGTCCCGCCTCGAGTCGCATCGCATCTCGTTCGAGTGGGCCCGGCACAGCCTTCCGACGACGGTCCGGTGACGACGGCTACGAGAACCTGGAAGCGCTCATCGCGGGGCGGGCCGGCAAGGTCCGGCTCCGCCTGCGCTGAGCGGTCGACTGCCGCCTGACGAGGCGTACGGGCAACACCAGCGGCGGGCCGCTGTGCCGGGCACCGTGCGCGACCGCGATGCAGTTCTGCACGCCCATGAAGCCCATCCGGTACAACGGTGACGCGACGGTGGTCAGCGCCGGCTCGACCAGCTCGTCGAAGATGATGTTGTCGAAGCCCATCACGCTGATGTCATCCGGTACCCGGACGCCCAGCTTGCGCAGCCCCTTGAGGATGCCGATGGCGAGCGGGTCGTTGTAGGCCAGCACTGCGGTGGCGTCGAGCTCGGCTACCCGCCTGGCCGCGCTGAAGCCTGCCAGGATCGTTGGTTCGTTGGGTCCGACGCGGCGGACGTACAGCGAGAGCTCGGTCGCCGCATCGCGCAGCGCCCGCCACCGCACGCCGTCCGACCAGCTGGTCTCGGGTCCGGCGACGTACAGAATTTCCTCGTGCCCGAGCGAGCCGAGGTGCTCCGCGGCGCGGCGGATCCCGCGCTCATTGTCGTTGATCACGCAGTTCGCCTCGGGGATGGTCCGGTTCAGCAGCACCACGGCCTTCTGCTTGGCGACCATCCGCAACGCCGAGTCGGTCATCCGGGAACTGGCGATGACGATGCCGTCGACCTGGTCCAGTTCGTTCTCGATGGTCTGGCGCTCGACCTCGGGCGACTCGTTGGTGTGCGAGAGCATCAGCTGGTAGCCGGCCTCGCGGGCCGCCTCGTACGCGCCCTTGATGATGTCCCCGTAGAACGGGTTGGTGACGTCGGCGATGACCAGACCGATCGCCTTGTGCGTCTGGCGCGCGCCTGGCTGGTGGCCGTCGGTGTCGAGGCGTGCGGACCGGTACCCGAGCCGTGCCGCGGCCTGGAAGACCTTCTGCGCGGTCTCGGAGTTGACGCGGCCTGGCCGCGAGTACGCCCGGGACACGGTGGAGGCCGCCACGCCCGCCTCGTGCGCGACGTCGTAGATCGTCGGGCGCCGCTCCATGTCAGACATGTTACGGCGCAAGCGTGGCGGCGGCAGAGTTGCGGAGCGGCACTACTACGGGCTGGCGGCGACGGCGACGCCGGGTGGCGCCAGACCTTCCGGATCGTCACCGCCCTGGTCGAGCCGGAGCGGCGGGTACCGGTCGGTCATCAGCGCCAGGTACACCGTCAGCCGGTAGCCCCACCGGTCGATTCCGACTGCGAGGTCGTACAGGCCGGTGGGGTAACGCACGGTGAACAGCAGCGCGATGGCTGCAATCAGCACGCACGCGCCGATCACGCTGATTCCGGAATAGGCATAGCCGCGACGATCTTCCATGCCCGATGCCGCGGCGTAACCCGAGCCGACGAGCGCGCCGACGATGAGGTAGTGCGGCACGGCGAGCAGCCATTTGACCAGCGGCAGCCAGCGGTTGAGCTGCTGCGGGTAATCGACCTCGAGCCGCGCCGGGTAGTCCGGGACGTCGGCGAGACTGAACGGCGGATACCGGTCGGTGCCCAACGCGGCGTAGCCGTAGTAGCTCACCCGCCAAGACCACCGAAGCACGCCGACGTTGAAGTCGAACAAGCCCCTCGGATACCTGGTGGTGAACAGGATCGCGAAGAAGGCGATCACGGTGACGATGACGAACGCAAGCCACAGGAAAGCCAGAACGATCCAGTGCGGGATCAGCAGTATCCACTTGACCAACCACAACCAGCGGCTGGGCTGATCGAGACGGGCTCGCACGGAAAGCGGGTAGCCATCAGGGCTCATGGCGCCCTCCTTTTCACCGCCATCGATGGTATCCGAAGTCAGGCGCGCTCGGCGGTGTGCAGGCGGCGGAAGTCGTGCCGCCGCAAAAGCCACAAAAGTAGAGCGGCCGGATATCCGAACGCGCGCCGGCCCACCTCCGTGTCACACGGCTCGACGCGGTCGATCTGATACTCGACGCCCTTGAACACCACCGTGCCCCGGCCCGCCGCGAGAACGTTCCGGTACCACGCCACCTCCGGGCCGTACGTCAGCTCCGCGATGAAGTTCGCGCCCGAGCGGGCCAAGATCAGCGGTGTCTCGTACGACTTGCCGGTCTTCCTGCCGGTATGACGGATCAGCGCGAACGGTCCGTGTCCCGAACGGGCGACCCGGATGGTGACGCGGTTGAGCGTGTTCTTCAGCACCCAGAGATAGACGCGCTTGGCCCTGCTGCCCGCCACATCATCCTCCTTGCTCGCTGCGTCCGATGTCATCCTCCGGCGGCGACGCCCAGTCGGCGACGCTACGAATGCCCACTTCGTCGAGGTGCGCCAGCAGGTCGGCGGGATCCGCGTACACCCGGTACGCCCCGGCCCGTTCCAGCTCTTCGCGGCCGTACCCGCCGGCCAGCAGGCCGACGCCGAGGGCGCCAGCGCGCCGCGCGGCGAGCAGGTCCCAGATGCTGTCGCCCACCACGATGGCGGCGGTGATGTCGACGCCGACGCGGTCAGCCGCCGCCAGGAACAGGTCTGGATCCGGCTTGGCGTGGCGGACCTGGTCACGGGTGACCAGCGGGGTATCGACCGGCAAACCCAGCATGTCCAGCGCCGGTCGGGCCGCGAGCGCCAGGCCACTCGTGGCGATAGCCCACTTCACGCGCCGTTCGGTGAGGTAAGCGAGGAGTTCGCGGGCGCCCGGCAGGGCCCGTACTGAATCCCGGCGCCGGGCGTACGCCTCGGTGTGCGCGACGTTGAGCGCGTGGATCTGCTCGGCGGTCAGCGAGCCACCCGTTTCGCGCAGCAGCGCGGTGACGAACAGGCCGCCGCTCATCCCGATGCGGCGGTGCAGCTTCCATACGGACAGCTCCATGCCGACCGCGGTCAGAGCTTCCTGCCAGGCGAGGACGTGCTGGTAGACGCTGTCGATGAGGGTGCCGTCGAGGTCGAAGAGGAGGGCCGGCGGGTCAGTGCGCCGCGGGGTCGCGAGTCGATTCATGCCATGACTCTCCCACCGCCCCCGCGATGAGGATCACAACGACGGCGACGGAGAACCTGGCACGCTTGATGTATCGGCTGACCAGGTCGGGTATGCGTGATCGGGCCGGTCTCCGTGGTCATTGCCACGTCGTTCGAACAGGGAGCTGTCATGAACGCCGGAGCCCACGCCGGCATCATCCGCGCCGCCGGCACCATGATCCTACTGCTCTCACCCACCCTGCTGGTCGCCACCGCCCTCTACAGCGCCGGTGCCATCCGCGCCATCCGCGACCGCCTCACCGACTGGCGCGACCGCGACTGCGACACCCTACAACCGGACAACCCACCCATCGAAAAACTCGCCGCCGACCTGCGACGCCTGCTCTGGCACCACCACCGGCTCACCCAGTCCGCCGACGTCGCGATCTCCGCCCTACGACTCTGGGCGCTGCAGGCCGCGATCACCATCTGCGCCACCCAGGCCGCCCGTGCACTCGACGTGCCGTACCCGGATCCACCCACCGACGCCGGACTCGGCACCCCCCAACTACGCCGGCTGCTCCGCGACCTCGCAGCCGCAGGGCTGGTGCTGCCACCCGCCGTCCGACTGCTCGCACCCGACACCCGACGCTGACGGACAGTCACTCCCGTCTCCGCGGCCCCAGTACCCTCCGACAAGCGGAGGCTCCGCAGCTGAACGGACGTCAGTCGCGCCGCAGCGGAAGCTCGACAAGAATCAGCGTCCCCTCATCCCGAGGGCTGCTGATCACGATCGACCCGCCCAGGGCCTCCACCCGGTCTCGGAGGCCGACCAGACCCGAGCCGCCCGCGGGATCGGCGCCACCGACGCCGTCGTCCCGAATCGAGAGGTGGAAGCTGCCGTCGCGCTCCTCGCCGACAACGCGCACAACCGACGCCGACGCGTGCCGGGTCGTGTTCGTGAGTGCCTCCGAGACGACGTAGTAGGCCGCAACCTCGATCGGCTCGGGGAGCCGTGCGACCGAGCCGACGTCGAGCTCGACCGCGATCGCGGCGCGGCGGGCGAGTGTCCGCAGGGCCGGCCCCAGCCCGCCGTCGGACAGGATCGCCGGGTGGATGCCGCGCGAGATCTCGCGGAGATCGTCGACGACCTCGTTGAGTTCGTCGGCGACCACGCCGATCTCCGTCCGGAGCTCAGGGACGTTCGGCGGCGCGGCGGACTGGACGAGCCGAAGCTTGAGGCCCAGCGAGACCAGCCGCTGCTGGGTCCCATCGTGCAGGTCGCGCTCGATCCGCCGTCGGGCCTCGTCCGCGGCTGCGACGATCCGCGTAGTGCTGGATGTAGAGCGTGATGTCATGCTCGATCTGTCGGGTGCGACGCAATTCGTCCGGGTTATTGCGAGCGAGCCTCTCCAGAGTTCTCGCCTGCGCCGGGAAGTCGGCGCGTGCATTATTGAACGGCTCGAGGAACTGCTCCTTGCCGGTGATCACGTACCCACGTACGCCCGTCTCGAGGTCGATGACTACTTTCTCGATCGCGCCGGCGGCGATGAGCTGGTCGCTGGCGTGATGGCTCAGCCGCGCGGACTCGCGCGGCTGGGCGATCGCCAACAGCAGGAACGCAAAGGTCGTGCCGACCACGGTCACGAGTACGGCATCGGCCACGATCATGCGGACCGTCAGCCCGCGCCTCATTCTCTTTGGCCTCCGAGGCGAGGCTAACGGATGCCCAGGCCGAGGACGAGGCCCCTACGCTGTGGACATGCGGCCCTGGCGCGGCTGTTGCCTTCGCGGGTATTCGCGTTGAACAGCCTGGAGGGCGGCGCGGGCCTGGTCGATGCTCAACCGCAGGTCGGGGTCCTTGGCGAGCAGGCCTTCGATGACCGGACGCAGCGGGCCGGCGCGCAGGAACGGGCCGGGTGCGGCTTCGACCACGGCCATGAGCGTGGCGTACAGGTCGCCCTTGTCGAACGGTGCCCGGCCCTCGACCGCCGTGAACAGCGTCGCGCCGAGCGAGAACATGTCGCTCGCCGGCTCGGGCTTGGCACCGTGGAAACGCTCGGGCGAAACATAGGCCGGGCTGCCGGCGAACGTGTCGGTCGGGGGCTCGGAATCATCGTCGGTGGTGAATGCGATGCCGAAGTCGGTGAGAACCACCCGGCCGTCCTCGCACAGGTGCACGTTGCCCGGCTTCACGTCGCGGTGCACGATGCCCGCCCGGTGTGTCGCCTGCAGCACGTCGAGGAGGCAGAGTCCGATCCTGGTCACCTGATCCACCGGCAGCGGCCCCGCAGCGTTGATCGTCTCCGCGAGCGTCCGCCCCGACAGCATCTCCATGACGATCCACGGGCGGCCTTCGTCCTTGACCACGTCGTGGATCCTGACGGCCCCGTCGTGGTGGACGCGTGCGGCGGCGCGTGCTTCGCTGACCGCACGCAGACGGGCTGACTTTGCGGACTGCTCGGACACCGGCTCGCTCGGGATGACCTGCTTGAGTGCGACCGGCCGTTCCAGCAGCTCGTCCTCAGCGAGCCATACCAGACCCATGCCGCCGCGGCCGAGCACCGACTGGAGCCGGTAGCGACCGGTGACAAGCTGGCCGGCGGGCTCGACCGCCGGCCACTCGACCAGATCGTCTCCGACAGCCGTGACCGTGGCTTGATCTCCAGAAGACGGCCGCCCCGTGGCGCGTCGACTCCTCGCTGGCCCGTCCGAGAGATCCTTCATACCGACTAACGATGGTGCTCGGCGGGTCGCCTGTCGTCACAGCAAGCTTCCAACCTCGCTACCGGCTGGCGGGAATCTGCCGGTACCCGACAGCCGTAAGGCGTGGCCGTAGCTACACCGTACGGATGAGTGTCCAGGTAGCCGGAATGCCGCCGACGGCCGGCACTGCCATTCTGGGCTCATGCTGCGCTGCCTGATCGTCGACGATAGCTGGCACTTCCTGAACGCTGCCCGTGGCCTGCTGGAACGCCAGGGCATCGCGGTGGTTGGCGTGGCTTCGACCGGCGCCGAGGCGCTGCGCCAGGTGGAGGAGTTGCGGCCGGACGTCACACTGGTCGACATCGATCTCGGCGGCGAGAGTGGCTTCGAGGTTGCCCGGCGACTGCACCATGACTCGGACGGGAAGCCAGGACCCGTGATCATGATCTCCACCCATGCCGAGCAGGACTACGCCGACCTAATCGCGGCGAGCCCGGCGATCGGGTTCCTGCCTAAGTCCGCCCTGTCCGCGGACGCCATCCGCGACCTGCTCGGCGAGCCGGCCTAGCCCAACGCACGGTCAGCGGGCGTCGAGGAACGCGACCACCGCGAGCACCCGGCGGTGGTCGTCGTCCGTCTCGGGCAGGCTGAGCTTGGCCAGGATGCTGCGCACATGCTTCTCCACGGTTCCCTCGGTGACCCACAGCCGGCGCGCGATACCCGCGTTGGAGCGCCCCTCGGCCATCAGCGCCAAGACCTCACGCTCCCGCGTGCTGAGCACCGCGAGCGGATCATCGCGACGCCGGGCGCTCACCAGCTCCTGCACCAAGGCCGGGTCGACCACCGAACCACCCTTGGCGATCCGCTCCAGCGTGTCCAGGAACTCCGCGACGTCGGTGATCCGGCTCTTGAGCAGGTAGCCGATCCCGCGGCCACTGGCCAGCAGCTCCATGGCGTGCTCGACGTCGGCATGCGCCGATAGGACCAGGATGCCGATCTCTGGAAGTTCGTGGCGGATCTGCCGGGCCGCGTCCAGCCCTTCGACCGTATGCGTCGGGGGCATCCGGATGTCGACCACCACCAAATCGGGCGTGGTTTCCCGGACCAGACGCAGCAACTGCCCGCCATCGCCGGCCTGCCCGACGACTGCGAAGCCCGAGCGCTCGAGCAGGCTCGCCAGCCCCTCTCGGAGCAGGACGTCATCCTCGGCCAGGACCACCCGGGTGCCCGTCATGGCTGGGTCGCCGCGGTTCGACCCCGGCCCCGCGGTTGGCGCCGCCACCCCATCTCCACCGCACCATTATCAATGGTGAATTGGCGGAAAGACCGGCTAATCCGGATGGTGTCGGCGGCTGGTCGGTACGTCATCACCCGCCGGAATACCGGCTAGCTGGAATCCCGGTTGCCGGCCAGCACCGGGGTCCGGACGGCCGCTAGCAGCAGTGCCGGACGGTTCACGCCGCACGACGCTCGGTGAACAGGCGAAGCCGCAGCCATCCGAAGGAGACCGGACCGATGGCAGACCATGTCACCCCGACGCCCGCCGGAGGCGGCACCGCCGAGCACGTTTCACGGTGGAGCAGCGCTATGACATCTCGCGTGCTCGCCGTGGTCACCGCGGCGCTGCTCGGGGTGGACGCGTACGTCCACCTCCACAACGCGTCCCAATATGACAGCTTCAAGTCCTCGGTGATGAGCGAGGGCACGCTGTTCCGGATCCAGGGCGTCGTCGCGATCGTGGTCGCGGTCGCCTTGCTGATCTGGCCGCGGATCCTCACCTGGGTGCTCGCGATCCTGGTGTCAGGCAGTGCCGCGGTGGCCGTGGTGCTCTACACGTACGTCAACGTCGGCCCGCTGGGACCGCTGCCCAACCTGTACGAGAACACCTGGAGCCCGCCCGGCAAGGTCTTGTCCGCCGTGGCCGAGACGGCCGCCGCCCTGGTCGCCATCGCCGGCCTGGTGCTGGCCCTAAGGACGCGCCGGCGCTCCGCGCACTGATGCGCGCCCGATCTCTTCGCGGAGTCCGCGCCACAGCGGGATGCCGGTGAAGTACGCGCCGGCGCCCGCGGTGACGGCGAGGGCGAGATCGACGGCCCAACGGCCCTCGGGGGTCCAGTAGACGTCGCGGAGGTTGAGCAGCAGCGGCAGTTCGTCGGTGACGAGGCCGCATCCGGTGCCGTAGGTGGCGCCGAGCAGGCAGTGAACGCTGGTCTTGTCGCTGCCGCGTACACCGATCGCGCCGGCGGCGGTCAGCAGGGCGACGCCGGGTAGGTAGTGGTGGATGTGGACCCGGCCGACCGTGACGTCGCGGAAAGGTCCCCGCCGGTTGTGGATGGCGGCGGTGAGACCTCGTACGGCCACGATGGTGGCGGCATAACTGGCGTATGCGACCAGCGCCGAGCGTTGTCCCGTGGTGAGGCTGTAGCGGAAGTCGTGATGCATCCGGCGTATCACTGCGCCGATCATGCGCTCTGCTCCGCAAAGCGCGAGGAGGTTTCGCTGTCCTGGGGCCGGTAACGCTCGTCGCGGACCACCTCGACCAGAAGAACCCAGGCGTTGGCGGTACCGGCGGTGATCGCGGACAGGACACCGGCGACGAGCCAGTACAGGCCGCCCGGCGGCCACCCGAATAGCGAGCAGCCGGCCAGGAAGACCGGCACGGTGCTGGCATGCAGGACCAGTACGCGGGCGGCGTGCCAGCTGCGGGGTTGCCGGCTCGGCCGGCGCAGGGTGGGCGCCACGATCGCGATCAGGATCACCCAGGTCAGTACCCCGCTGGCGATGAGTTCGAGGGCGAGAGCGGTCGCCGGTTGATGCGGGATGAGAAGGAACGCGCATTGGCACAGGGCGGCGAGAAAGAGGATCACGCTTTCCCCGGCGCGGCCAGGCAGGCCGCGGACACGCAGGATCCGGTCGATGTTGATCGACACGGCGACGAACACCAGACCGGCCAGTACGGCGCTGGCTCCGGCCAGCGCGACCGCGAAGCCTTCCCACGCGGCGATGTCTTCGTGGCTCATCGGTTGA
>DASYTU010000197.1:0-4718 GCA_036001925.1 Actinoplanes sp. | reverse complement strand
CGCAGCGCCGCCTCGACGGTGTAGAGGCGGCCGTCGTGCGGGGTCCGCAACGCGGCCAGCGCCTCGTCGACGTCTTCGAAGGAGGCCGTGGTCCAGAAACCAACGGCCTTCGTCTCCATCGAGCGCATCGCCTTGTTCAGCGCCTCGGCGAAGTTGCGGCCCAGGCTCATCGCCTCGCCCACCGACTTCATCGTGGTGGTCAGCTCGGGGTCGGCGCCCGGGAACTTCTCGAACGCGAACCGCGGGATCTTCACGACCACATAGTCCAGTGCCGGCTCGAACGCGGCCGGCGTCTTGCGCGTGATGTCGTTCGGGATCTCGTCGAGGGTGTACCCGATGGCGAGCTTCGCCGCGATCTTGGCGATGGGGAATCCGGTGGCCTTCGACGCCAGCGCCGACGACCGGGAGACCCGCGGGTTCATCTCGATGACCACCAGCCGGCCGTCGACCGGGTCGATCGCGAACTGGATGTTGCAGCCGCCGGTGTCCACGCCGACCTCGCGCAGCACCGCGATGCCGACGTCGCGCATCCGCTGGTACTCGCGGTCGGTCAGGGTCATGGCGGGCGCGACGGTGACGCTGTCGCCGGTGTGCACGCCCATCGGGTCGACGTTCTCGATCGAGCACACGACCACCACGTTGTCGTGCCGGTCACGCATCAGCTCGAGCTCGTACTCCTTCCAGCCGAGCACGCTCTCCTCGATGAGCACCTCGTGCACCGGCGAGGCGGCGAGCCCCGCGCCAGCGATCCGCTCCAGGTCGGACAGGGTGTGCGCCATGCCCGAGCCGAGGCCACCCATGGTGAACGAGGGCCGGATCACCACCGGCAGGCCCAGCTCGGCGACGCTCGCCCGCACCTCGTCCATCGAGTGGCAGACCCGCGACCGCGGCGTCTCGCCACCCGCGCGGGCGACGATGTCCTTGAACAGCTGCCGGTCCTCGCCGCGGCGGATGGCGTCGATGTTGGCGCCGATCAGCTCGACGCCGTACTTGTCCAGGACGCCGTTCTCGTGCAGCGCGACCGCGGTGTTCAATGCGGTCTGCCCGCCGAGCGTGGGCAGGATGGCGTCCGGGCGTTCGCGGGCGATGACCAGCTCGACGAACTCCGGTGTGATCGGCTCGACGTATGTGGCGTCCGCGAACTCCGGGTCCGTCATGATCGTCGCCGGGTTAGAGTTGACCAGGGAGACGCGCAGGCCCTCGGCGCGCAGCACCCGGCAGGCCTGGGTGCCGGAATAGTCGAACTCGCAGGCCTGCCCGATGACGATCGGCCCGGAGCCGATCACCAGGACGTGGTGCAGATCAGAGCGCTTCGGCATGCGGCCGCCCTTCGACGAGCTCGACGCTGGATCGGCCTTTTCGTTCGACAAGTTCCACGAAACGATCGAACAGGTAGTCCGCGTCATGCGGGCCGGCGGCCGCCTCGGGGTGGTACTGCACGGTGAACGCGGGGACGTCCAGCGCCCGCAGCCCCTCGACCACGCCGTCGTTGAGGCAGACATGGGAAACCTCGACGCCGCCGAAGTCGGTGTCGACCACGGTGCCGACCGGGGCGTCCACCGCGAAGCCGTGATTGTGGCTGGTCACTTCGACCTTGCCGGTGGACCGGTCGAGCACCGGCTGGTTGATGCCGCGGTGGCCGTATCCCAGCTTGTAGGTGCCGAAGCCGAGTGCCCGGCCCAGGATCTGGCTGCCGAAACAGATGCCGAACAGTGGCACCCGGCGGCGCATCACCTCCCGGGCGAGCCCGACGGCGTGGTCGGCCGTGGCCGGGTCACCCGGCCCGGGCGAGAAGAACACCGCGTCCGGGTTCACCGCCAACAGATCCTCCATCGAGGAGTTCGCCGGCATGATGTGCGTGGTCACGCCGCGCTGGGCGAGCCGCCGGGACACGTTGCGCTTGATCCCCAGGTCCAGCGCCGCGACCGTATAGCGGTGCTCGCCGGCGGCCGCGACCGTGTACCGCGCCGGCGTGCTGACCTCGGCGGACAGGTCGGCGCCGAGCATCCCGGGCTGGGCCAGCACGCGTTCGCGAACCTCGGCCGGGGCCAAGCAGACTGACGAGACCCCCACCCGCATCGCGCCCCGCGACCGCAGGTGCCGCGTCAGCGCTCGGGTGTCGATGCCGCTGATCCCGACCACGCCCTCGGCCGCGAGCCGATCGCCGAGGGAGCCGGTCGCGCGCCAGTTCGACGGGCGCCGGGCCGGGTCGCGTACGACGTAACCCGCGACCCAGATCCGGTCCGACTCGTCGTCCTCGTCGTTGACGCCGGTGTTGCCGATATGCGGGGCCGTCTGCACGACGACCTGCTTGTGGTACGACGGGTCGGTGATCGTCTCCTGGTAGCCGGTCATGCCGGTGGTGAACACGGCCTCGCCGAACGTCTCGCCGACGGCACCGTACGCGGAGCCGCGGAACGTGCGCCCGTCCTCCAGGACCAGGATCGCTGCCTGGGTCATCTGGTCGCCTTCCCGTCCAGGACGGTCGGCTCGCCGCGCAGGAAGGTCGCGACGACACGGCCCGGCAGGGTGGTGCCCGCGTACGGGGTGTTGCGGCTGCGGCTGGTCAGCGCGGCCGGGTCGACGATCCGCCGGGCGGCCGGGTCCACCAGCGTGAGGTTGGCCGGCGCACCGGGCGCGAGGTCGGTGCCGTGCCCGGCCAGGCCGGCGATGCGCGCCGGCGCGCGGGACATCCGCTCGGCGATCAGGTCCCACCTCTCGCCCAGCACGGAGAGCACCACCGGCAGCGCGGTCTCCAGCCCGACCATGCCGGGCCGGGCGTACGCCCACTCGCACTCCTTGTCCTCCACGGCGTGCGGCGCGTGGTCGGTGGCGACGACGTCGATCACGCCGTCGATCAGTGCCTGCCGCAGCGCGGCCACGTCGGCGGCCGTGCGCAGCGGTGGGTTCACCTTGTAGACGGGGTCGTAGCTTTTCGCCAGCTCGTCGGTGAGCAGCAGGTGGTGCGGCGTGACCTCGGCGGTCACCCGTACCCCTCGGACTTTGGCTTGGCGCAGGACCTCGACGGACCCGGCGGTCGAGACGTGGCAGACGTGCAGACGGCTGCCGACGTGCTCCGCCAGGAGCACGTCGCGGGCGATGATCGCCTCCTCGGCGACCGCGGGCCAGCCGGTGAGGCCGAGCCGCGTCGACACCTCGCCCTCGTGCATCTGCGCGCCCTCGGTGAGCCGCGGCTCCTCCGCGTGCTGCGCGATGATCCCGTCGAACGCCTTGACGTATTCCAGCGCCCGCCGCATCAGCCGCGGGTCCGCGACGCAGTAGCCGTCGTCGGAGAAGATCCGCACCTGTGCCGCGGAGGTCGCCATCGCGCCCAACTCGGCGAGCTGCTTACCGGCCAGGCCCACCGTCACCGCGCCGATCGGCTGCACGTCGACCAGCCCCGCCTCGCGACCCAGCCGCCAGACCTGCTCGACCACGCCGGCCGTGTCCGCAACCGGGGAGGTGTTGGCCATCGCGCAGACCGCGGTGTAGCCGCCGACCGCCGCGGCGCGCGAGCCGGTCTCGACCGTCTCGGCGTCCTCGCGGCCGGGCTCGCGCAGATGGGTATGCAGGTCGACCAGCCCGGGCAGCGCCACGAGGCCGGCGGCGTCGATCACCTCCGCCGTGCCGGCGTCGCCTGCGGCGATATGCCCGTCGCGGATCAGCAGATCGGTCGGCTCGCCGCCGAGGACCGACACACCCTTGATCAGGTACGCCATCACTTACCCCCCAGAAGCAGGTACAGAACGGCCATCCGGGCGCTGACGCCGTTGGCGACCTGTTCGACGATCGTGGAGCGGGGTGAGTCGGCCACCTCGGGCGCGATCTCCATGCCCCGGTTCATGGGGCCGGGGTGCATGACGATCGCGTGCTCCGGCAGCTTTCTCATTCGCGGCAGGTCGAGTCCGTAGCGGCGGGAGTACTCGCGGGCCGAGGGGAAGTAGGAGTCCTGCATCCGCTCGGTCTGCACCCGAAGCATCATCACGACGTCCGCGTCGGGCAGGACGCTATCGAGGTCGTACGACACTTTCGTCCCGGGCGACAGCGCGGCTGCGATGTCCACCGGGATGAGCGTGGGCGGGCCGACCAGTGTGACCTTCGCGCCCAGCGTGGAGAGCAGCAGTACGTTCGAGCGGGCGACGCGGCTGTGCAGCACGTCGCCGACGATCGTGACGTTCAGCCCGTCGACCCGGCCGAGCCGGGACCGCATCGTGTACGCGTCCAGCAGCGCCTGGGTCGGGTGCTCGTGGGTGCCGTCGCCGGCGTTGATCACCGAACCGTCGACCCAGGACGAGAGCCGGTGTGGCGCGCCGCTTGCCGGGTGCCGGATGACGACCGCGTCGGCGCCCATGGCCTGCAGCGTGAGCGCGGTGTCCTTGAGGCTCTCGCCCTTGGAGACGCTGGAACCCTTCGCGGAGAAGTTGATCACATCGGCGCTCAGGCGCTTGGCCGCGGCCTCGAACGAGATCCGGGTACGCGTCGAGTCCTCGTAGAAGAGGTTCACTACGGTACGGCCGCGCAGCGTGGGCAGCTTCTTGACTTCGCGCCCGGCCAGCGCGGCCATCTCGGCGGCGGTGTCCAGGATCAGGATGGCGGTATCGGCGTCCAGGTCGGCCGCCGATCGCAGGTGCTTGATCATGAGGCGTCTCCTCCGGTCAGCTTGACCTCGTCCACGCCGCCGTCAACCTCGGCGAGCGATACGCGCACGCTCTCGGTCA
>DASYTU010000196.1:0-45327 GCA_036001925.1 Actinoplanes sp. | reverse complement strand
GCCACCGCCCAGGCGATGGAGGCGATCGCTGCAACGAGCAGCGTCAGCACCATCGCGCACGCCCGCCGGACCATCTCATGCCTCCAGGTCGGCCGGTGACATCGGGATGGCGGTCGGCGTGGCCTGCACCGCCACCGGCGTGGTGTCCAGGTGCTGCAGCAGGCCGTCCACGTACGAGACGTCGACCCGCACCTTCTGCACCCGGCCGTCCACGTCGCGCATCACGAACTCGCGGAAGCCCAGCCGGTTCGCCGACGATGTGTCCACCTGCGACAGCGAGGCCAGCGTCGACTCGTACCCGTCGTGTACCGGAACCCGCAGCAGCCGCAGAGCCTCGGACGCGATCTCCTGGTCCTCAGCGATCCGGCCGACGAAGACGGTGGAGACGAGGTTCTGCACGTCCAGGCCCAGGATGTCCTTCGGGTTCTGCGAGGCCACCAGCGCCGCGAGGTTCCACTTTCGGGAGTCGCGGGCGAGCCGCACCAGGAACGACCGGCCCGAGCGCCAGCCCTCCATGAAGTGCGCCTCGTCCAGGCCGACCATCTTGCGCGACGACATCGAGCCGCCGTAGCAGCGGCGGACCGCGAGCCGATGTGCGGTGTGCAGCATCGGCAGGGCAAGGGACTCCTCGGCCGACCAGTACTCGCGTTCGATCTTCATGTCGGGCAGGCGCAGCCCGGCCATCGTGATCACGGTGAGCGCGGAGTCGGCGTTAAGCAGGTGTGGCGGCGGCGAGCCGAAGAACAGCAGGGCCAGCGGCATCTCCGCGGTATCCAGGAGCAGGTTGGCCAGCTCCTTGCCCTCGTCGTCGTCCAGGCCTTGCAGGCAGGCCACCACATCGTCCAGCGTGGACGTCTCCTCGGCCGGTACCTGGCGGACCGCATGGCGCAGCAGCGTCGCGGTCGAGGCCTCCTTGGCCACCTGCGGTGGCACCAGCATGGAGCAGATGTCCTGCACCAGCATCCGCCGCTCGGCCCGGGAGTTCGACACCGCGATCTCGAACTCGCGGTCGCCGCCCGCCCCGGTCGGGAATTCGGAGCGTACGGGTGTCGGGATCAGCGCGTACGGCGCGAGCGTGCCCTGCTCGGAGCCGGTCAGATTCAAGACCCTCGAGTACGGCCTGAGCTCCGGCATCGCGCACAGCCGGGCCAGCGGGCCGGAGGGGTCGAGCAGCGTCACCTGTACGCCGCGCCGGGCGTTCAGGTAGCCCAGCGCGCCCATCAACGTCGACTTGCCACCGCCCGGCTCGGCGACGAACACACCGAGGCCGGAGCGTTCGCGCACCTCCATGGGGAAGTGCAGGTCGAGGAAGACCGGCCGGCGGCAGGTGCCCGCGGTACGGCCGATCAGGTCGCCGCGGCGGTCGCCCACCGTGGACGCCGCCTGTGGCAGCGCCGCGGCCAGCAGCTTGACCGGCATGCGTCGCACGTACCCGGTGTTGGCGATCGGCTCGCCCGGGATGAACTCGCGGGCGAGCCGATCCTGGTTTTTCGGATGCTGCAGCGAGATCCGCAGCTCCCGCGAGTACAGCTGGATCAGCCGGCGGGCCCGCTCAAGACACTCCTCGCGGGTCCGGCCACCGACCGCGATCCGGTGCCAACCGTGTGCCCGAGCGGACTCGACGGGCAGGCCGGTGGTCATCTCGTCGCCGATGACCAGCGCCCGCTTGGCGAGGCGTTCCAGCTCCGGTGGCGCGTCGATGCCGTGCTCGGCATAGTCGAGCTGCTGCGACCGGATCATCCGAAGCCGGTGCTCGAGATTCCGGAACGAGCTACCCGAGCCGAGGATGTCGATGCGCGACGAGAGTTCCATGGGCCAGGGCAGCCGCTCGTGGAAGTGCATCCACGGCTCGTGCTTCTCCGGGATCTCCAGCGGCTCCATCCGGCCGACCGAGAGCACGGCGACGTGCCGCTCCTCACCGGTCATCCGGTTCACCAGCTTGACCGTCGATCCGTACGGCGTCCGGTAGCGCTCCACCTGCTCGGTCAGCGCCAGCAAGTCGCCGGTCTCCCACTGGCCATTGGTCACCGGCGAAAGCGGGCCGGGCGGGGACATGCACAGCGCCACCGAACG
Organism: Actinoplanes sp.; assembly: GCA_036001925.1. Taxonomy (GTDB): domain Bacteria; phylum Actinomycetota; class Actinomycetes; order Mycobacteriales; family Micromonosporaceae; genus Actinoplanes. The sequence continues at coordinate 43,254 of DASYTU010000196.1, read as the reverse complement.
GAACAGCAGCCACTCCAGCTCCTGCGGGGTGACCCGGCGCCCGCGCATGCCGAACGCGTTCAGCACCTCGTCGAATTGCTCCACGGTCCGGCCCAGCTTGCGCCGTTCGCCGTCGGACGTGCCCTTGCCGAACATGCGCAGGATGCGCTCCGCGAACGTGTCGCCCAGCGACCGCCGCGCGAACGTCACGCCCAGGTACGTCTGTCCCTCGGCGTGATTCACCGAGAGCAGGTGCCGCTGTGCGGCGACGAGGTGGTCGGACCAGGAGGTGGCGCCGGCGACGTCGGGCAGCGGTTTGGCCGTGAAGGAGTCGACGGTACGGGCCCACTCGTCGGCCGGAAACGGCCGGTTGGTCCGCCGCAGGTGCAGCCGGAAGCCGGCCAGGCCCGCGTACTGCTCGGAGATGGCCGAGAGCAGCGCCTCACGTTCGGCGTCCGGGCGGAACGCCCAGCGCACCTCGGGCAGGTAGTACCAGGCCGTCACCGTGCTCTGGGTGAATGTCAAGTGCCCGGCGATCTCGGTGATCTCCAGTTCGATCGCCGGGTCGCGGTCGCTGAACTTCAGCTTGTGCGGCCGCAGCGGTGCCGGCTTGACCTCCTTCTTCGGCCGTACAGCCGGCAGGTTGGCCGGCTCTTCGCGGTCGCCCTTCCGGCTCCGCTTGGACGACTTGCGCTTGGCGGGCGCCTTCTCCGGCATGGTGGCCGGCAGATCGGCGTGCGCATCCGCCTCGGGGGTGGCCGGCGGCTCATAGGGCCGTACGGGCGCCGGAGCGTGCGCGGCCTGCGCCGGGGCGTGAGCGGACGGGAAGCCGGGCGCCGCGACCGTCTGCCACAGCGGCGGCGTCGACACGGGCCGGGATGGCGCCGGATCGGGAGCCGCAGGAACCGGCGCGGCGGCCATCGCCACCGCGCCGGGCCGGACCTCGTCTGGCCAGTCCTCGTAGTCCGGTTCGGGTACGCCCCGCTCGGCGAAGTAGTCCGCCGGCGGCCCGACCGGCGCCCGGGTGAACGTCGAGACGGGCGGGGTGGGGACTGGCGCCGGCCCAACCCGCGGCGACGAAGCCGAAGGCCCGGCCGGCGACGAAACCGAAGGCCCGGCCGGCGACGAAGCCGAAGGCCCGGCCGACGACGACCCCGACGGCCCAGCCGGCGAGATTGAGGGCGCCGTGGCGGAAGGCGGCGTTGTGGAAGGGCCCGGCACCGCCGTCGAAGGCCCGGGCGGCGGTGCCGAGGGCTTAGCCGGAGAGATTGAGGGCGGCACGGCGGACGGACCCGCCAACGCCGTCGAAGGCCCAGACGGCGCCGACGCGGGCACGCCAGGCGACGGCGCGGCGGGCGACGGCGAGGCGGGCGATGGCGCGGCGGGCGACGGCGCGGCGGGCGATGGCGCGGCGGGTGGCGCGGGCGATGGCGCGGCGGGCGATGGCGCGGCGGGCGATGGCGCGGGAGACGGCGGCGCCGACGAGGGCGGCGGCCCGCCGAAGTCGAACCCGAAATCGAAGTCGTGATCGTCGCTGATCGGGTCGGCGTCGGGGGTATCCGGCGGGCTGGGAGCCGCCGGCGTCCCGCCGAACAGGTCCAGGAATGGTGAGTCGATGTCCAGCGACGGATCCACGGTCGGACCGCCGCGTGGCCGCACCGGCTGCGGGGCCTGGAAGACGCCTACCGCGCCGTGGCCCGGGCTGGTGACGAGCTCCTGCTCGTACGCATTGATGTCGTCGGGCATGTCGGAGGCATGGGACGAAGAGTAGTTGTCTGACCGCGGAACGTTACCCTGTCTGCCCGGAGTCGAGGCACCCGCGCGAGGACGCCCGGGCGAGGAGGATTCTGTCATGCGTGCGCCCCACTCGGGCCCGGCGCAAGACTGGTGAAACCGGTCATATCAGCTCCTCCCGAACCCGGATACGAGTGGCGACAAGCCTCGGATCGCGCTGCTCGACGGCCGGCTCCCTGGTGCGGCGCCAGTCGGTGAGTGCGGTACGGATGACGACCCGCGCGGGCCGGTCGGGATCGACGTGACGGAACACGTACGACGTCGTGACCATCGCGAGCGCGATCTCCCAGGCGGGGAACGCGTCGAACGAGAACGTCATGAGGTAATGCAAGAACATGAATAGAGGAACAAGCAGGATGAACATCCCATACTGCGCATACGGCAGGTGTATCGGCAGCGTGTACCCGGGCGGCCCCAGGTAGACCAGGCGTGCCCGGTAGATGTCGTCGTCGGTCCGCAGCCGCATGTGTCCGCCCGCGGCTCAGCTGAAGAGCAGGCTGATGAGGTAGTCGCCGACGAAGAACAATGTCGCCGCGCCGGCGATGAAGGCGAGGCCGACGATGGCGATCGCCGAGCTGGTCAAGACCTTCGATATCTCGCCACGGCTGGCCCGGCCGATGAAGATCACCCCGAGCACCGCAAGCAGGATCGGCGCGATGTTGCTGGCGAAGAACGATACGACGCCCTCGGTGTTGATTCCCTTGGGCTGGGGCGCGGCAAGCGTAGCCTGCTGGAGCGCCGTCGCGACCTGCGAGGCGAGCTCAGTGGCGATCATCGGTAAACCTCCCGGGTACGAGGCCTGAGGGTGCCTCGCACGGTGCAGTTGTGAAGCCTGACGGCAACGTCCATATGGTGCTACTTCCAGCCACCCACGTCGAGTGAGCGGTTAGGACGTCCCGGTCCTTCGCAAGCTCATCTGCTTCCTTCGGTCCCCCCAAATCATGCCTAGTCCGAAGGGTACGGGCCGTCCTTGTTACCTACAAGCTGCCTGATTCGTTACTCAAGGTAAAGACGTGACTGAAGATGAGTCACGCCGGATCGTACACGCGTCCGAAGGGCATGCGACAAGTACCGTCTACCTGTGGCGAGAGGCGTCCAACTGCTGCACCAGGATCACCCGGTCGTGATGGGGGTCCTCAACGTCACTCCGGACTCGTTCTCCGACGGTGGTCGCTACACCGACCTCGCGGCCGCCGTCGAACATGGCATCGCGATGCATCGGGACGGCGCTGACCTGGTCGACGTCGGCGGCGAGTCCACCCGGCCGGGCGCCGAGCGGGTGGACGCCCGGACCGAGACGGAGCGGGTGGTTCCGGTGATCGCGGCACTGGCGAGCGTCGGCGTCCCGCTCAGCATCGACACCACCCGGGCCGCGGTCGCTGCCGCGGCGCTCGAGGCGGGCGCCGTCATCGTCAATGACGTATCCGGCGGCCTCGCGGATCCGGGCATGGCCGCAGTCGTGAAGGCGGCGGGCTGTCCGTGGATCTTGATGCACTGGCGGGGCCACTCCCGGACCATGCGCGAGCTCGCCACGTACGACGACGTCGTCGCCGAAGTGCGCGCCGAACTGCTCGACCGGGTGGCGGCCGCGGTCGCCGCGGGCGTCGATCCTGAGCTGCTCATCCTCGACCCGGGTATCGGCTTCGCCAAGACCGCCGAGCACAACTGGGCCCTGAGCGTGCACCTGCACGAGCTGGTCGCGCTCGGCCACCCCGTACTCTTCGGGGCCAGCCGGAAGTCGTACCTCGGCCGCCTGCTCGCCGGGCCCGACGGTGAGCCGCGGCCGGTCGGCGACCGCGAGGCCGCGACGATCGCGACGAGCGTGCTGGCCGTGGCCGCGGGGGCCTGGGGGGTCCGCGTTCATGACGTGCGCGCGACCGCCGACGCGCTGGCCGTGTGGCGCGCCACCGGCAGCCCGCGACTCGCGGTCAAACCTTGCGGAGGTACGCCTTGACGGGGCGCATCGAACTACGGGGTCTCCGGGTCCGCGGTCACCATGGCGTCTACGACTTCGAACGCGCCGAGGGCCAGGACTTCCTGGTCGACGTCGAACTCGAACTCGACCTCGCCGCGGCGGCGGCCAGTGACGACGTGGCCGACACCGTGCACTACGGCCACCTGGCCGAACGGCTCGCGGCCGTGGTGGCCGGCGCGCCGGTCAACCTCCTCGAGACGCTGGCCGACCGCCTTCTCGCGGTGTGCTTCGAGGATCGGCGCGTCGCGGCGGCCACGGTCACCGTGCACAAACCGCAGGCGCCGATCCCGCACGAATTCGCCGACGTGGCCGTCACGCTGCACCGGAGCCGTTCGTGACCCGGGCGATCCTGTCGCTGGGCAGCAACCTGGGCGACCGGTACGCCCACCTGCGATCCGCCGTCAAGATGCTCGGCGAGAGCGTGGTGCTGGTCTCCGGGGTGTACGAGACACCGCCGTGGGGGGACGCCGAGCAACCGCCGTACCTGAATGCCGTGGTGTTCGTGGTGGACCCGGACGCCGCGCCGATCGACTGGCTCGAGCGGGCACGGGCCGGCGAGGCGGCCGCGGGTCGCGTCCGCGACCCCGACCGGCGCTTCGGGCCGCGGACGCTGGACATCGACGTCATCGCGGTGTGGCAAGCCGATGGGACGCCCGTGATCAGCGACGACCCCGAGCTGACGCTGCCACACCCGCGGGCGCACGAGCGGGCCTTCGTGCTCAAGCCGTGGCTCGATCTGCAGCCGTATGCGCAGCTACCGGGGCATGGCTGGGTCACCGACCTGCTCACCGCCCCGGCGCTCGCGGCCGACGCCGCCGCGATGACCCCCCGCCCGGATCTCCCGTTAGAGTCGGATACGTGAGCGAGCGCAACGGGCACGTCAGCCTTGTCAGCGGCGCCGGGCACAGTCGCGGAGCGATCTCGTGAACAGCAAACCCGGCGGCGCCCGCACGGACCCGTCCATGCGACCCACCAGCATCTCGGTTCTGGTGGTCGCCGGGCTGGCGGCCGCGGCCGCCGGCTGGCTGATGCTCAGCGCCTTCTACTCCGAGATGCCGGCGCTGCCCTGGCCACCGATCATCGTGGTCGCCGCGCTGGCGGTCGCGGAGTTCTTCCTGGCTCAGAACACGGCCGCCCGCGTCCAGCACCGGCCCGGCGCTGGACCGGTGGATCCGCTGGCGGTAGCGCGGTACGCGGTTCTGGCCAAGGCGTCCTCGCTCGCCGGTGCGCTCTCCGCGGGGTTCTCCGCCGGCTTGCTCGCCTGGCTCGCGCTCGAGCCGACCAAGGCCGCCCGCGACGACGTGCCGGCGGCCATCGCCGGCGTGATCGCCGCATTGGCACTGGTCGGCGCCGCGCTGTGGCTGGAGCGCGCGTGCCGGGTCCCGGACCGGCCGGACCGCAAGGATGAGGACGACTCGGGCAGGCCTTCGGGGCGCGTCTGATCTTCGACACATTGAGACTTGAACTGTGTCGCCCAGATTTCCGTATGCTTTGCAGGGGGAGGCGCCCGCGACTGGTTTCGGGCTGACAGCGCAGTCGGCCGCCTCGACCACACGAGGAGGCGCGGGACATGGCGTACGACGACGCGACGTACCGCCGGCAGTCCGACGACGGCGGCGACGACCCGGCCGCGTACCGGAACGGTCTCACCGCCCCCGACTACCGGGGCCGTCGCCGCGACCTCGATCCCGACTCCGGGTACGCCGACGCGCAGACCGAGCCGCTGCGTCGCACGAGTCCGTACGACGACGACGGCCGCGACCGGCTGGGTTTCCACATCGGCTGGGAGATCGTGCTGCTGCTGGCCGTCGCGGCGATCGCCTATCTGCTCTACCGGCTCGACCCGGCCAGCCTGCGCCGCCCCGCCCTCGACACGTTGCTCGTCTCCGGCACCGCCATCGGACTTCTCACGCTCGGCGCCGGGCTGACCATGCGGGCCGGCGTACCGAATCTCGCCGTCGGCCCGATCGCGCTCGCTGCGGCGCTGCACTTCGCCGAGAACGGCGACAAGGGCCTTGTGAAGGCCGCGGTGCCGGCGCTCGCGATCGCCGCCGTGGGCGGCCTGGTGGTCGCGCTGCTGGTGATCGCGCTGAACGTGCCGGGTTGGGCCGCGACGCTGGGTGCCGCGCTCGGCATCATCACGTACATCCAACTGCGGGTCGCCCCGGTTAACGTGCAGGGCGGCTACGACCCCTCCGATCATGCTTTCTACCTCTTCGGGGGGTTCGCGCTGCTAGCGGTGATCGGCGGCGCGCTGGGGGCCGTGACGCCGATCCGGCGGATGCTGGGCCGGATGCGATCGAACGGCGATCCGGCGGAGCGCCGAGGCGCGGGTGTCGCGCTGCCGGTGATCGGCTCGCTGGTGCTGTCGTCGGTGTTCGCGGTGGCGGCCGGCATCCTGATGGCCGCGCAGTCGACCGGGCCGATCGTGCCGGAGACCGGCCTGGAGTGGACCGGCATCGCATTCGGCGCGGCGCTGCTCGGCGGCACCAGCGCGTTCGGCCGGCGTGGTGGGATCTTCGGCACGCTGCTCGCGGTGGCCGGCGTTACGTTGTTCCTGGACTACTCGGATCGGCGCAACTTCGACATCGCGCTGTTCGCGATCGCTGCCTGCGCGATCGGCGGCGGACTGATCGTGACCCGGCTCGTCGAGACCTACAGCAAGCCGCTGCCCGGGGTGGGCGTCGACGAGGATTGGAACGCCGCGCCTTCGACCGCGACCACGAACTGGAACCCCGATCTGCCCGACACCTGGACCCCGGCTGTGCCCACCCAACCGCGCTCGGAACGCTGGGACGACGGCCCGTGGGGCAGTGCCCGCTGACGACCCGGATCGCACCCTATGCTGGCAGCATGACCGATTCGACCTTCGCCGAGCTGGACGCCCTGCCCACGGAGGCGTTGCGTGAGCGCGCGTTCGCGAAGGCCCGGGAGCGCCGCGATCTCGGCTTCTTCTGGTCCGTGCTCAAGCACCTGCCGGACTCCGACGAGGCCGCTGAGCTGGACGGCGCGCCGAACACCATCGGCCCCACCATCGAGGAAGCGGTCGCGCTCTGGCGTGAACTGACCGGACATGGGTACGGCGACCAGGAGCCGCTGCTGCGCGCCGCGTTCATCGACTACCTGCAGAAGCGCTAGCCACCCAGCGCGCCGCATCCACGTGCGTCGTTTGAAAGACCGTGCCCGCTGGGAATAGCGGATGCATGGCTCTCGGCAATCGGTACAAGACTGCACCCGGTGCGGGCACGCTGGCCGCACTCATACTCGTCCTGGTCTTCGGCAGCCCGTGGTACTCGGACTGGGTCAACGACAACACCAACGCGAACACGGCCGGCGGCTGGTGGCTGCGCCAGTTGGCCTGGCCGCACTGGACGTTCGATACGAGCGACTCGCTCCGGTCGATCGTCGTCGCCGACCTGAAGGCGATCCTGCTCGTCGTCCTGACCGCGCTCTTCCTGTTCCTGCTGCCCGGTTCCCAGCTGGCCCGGGCCCGCGGGACGATCAGCCAGTTCTTCGCGGGCTGGGCGGCGTACATCTTCGCCGGCGGCTTCGCCGCTCTGCTCACCACGCTGTTCCTGGCCAACCCGTCGCTGCTCGGCGCGTTCCGGTCGGCGGGCGACGGGGCAACGTACGGGCTCTTCGTCGGCTGGATCATCGGCCTCGCCACCCTCGGCGGCCGGCGCGGTACGCGCTAGCCGCCCACGTCCTGGCCCCGGCCGGCGGCGATCATCCCCCAAACCGCCGCGCCGGGGCCGCCCTTCCGTTCAGGCCACCGTGGTCGTCTCGTCCCGGCGCCGGGCGGCCTCCTCGTTCGGCACCTCGAAGATGGCGGAGCGGGAGACCGCGCCGATCGGCCGGTCGCCGTCGACGACGACGACGTTCAGCGAGTCGGCCGTGAGCATCGCGGCCAGCGCGTCGTACAGCGTGCCGTTCGCGGGCACCTGGGGCAGCCGGTCCACGTCCTCGACATCATCCAGTGGGCGCATCGCGTCCTTCACCGAGGTGACCGCGAGCCGCCGGATGCCGCGGTCGGAGCCGACGAACCGGCTGACCTCGTCCGACGCCGGGTTGCTGAGCAGTTCGGCCGGCGTCGCGAACTGCAACAGCCGCCCGCCTTGGGCCAGCACCGCGATCCGGTCGCCGAGCCGTACCGCCTCGTCGATGTCGTGGGTGACCAACACGATGGTCTTGCGGACCGTGGCCTGCAGCCGCAGGAACTCCTCCTGGAGGCGGGCCCGGACGATCGGGTCGACGGCGGAGAAAGGCTCGTCCATCAGCAGGACGAGCGGGTCCGCGGCGAGCGCCCGGGCGACGCCCACGCGCTGGCGCTGGCCGCCGGAGAGTTCGTGCGGGTAGCGGCCGCCGTACCGGGACGAGTCGAGTCCGACGAGGTCGAGCAGCTCGTCGGAACGGGTCTTGATCCGCTTGCGGTCCCAGCCGAGCAAGCGCGGGACCGTACCGACGTTCGTACGGATGGTCTGGTGCGGGAAGAGTCCCACGTTCTGGATGACGTACCCGATGTGCCGCCGCAGGTCGACTGGATCCTGGTCGGCGATGTTCTTGCCGTCGACCAGGATCGTGCCCTTGGACGGCTCGATGAGCCTGTTGATCATGCGCAGGATGGTGGACTTGCCGCACCCGGACGGCCCGATCAGAACGGCCAGCTCCCCAGCCTGTACGTCAAGGCTGAAGTCGCCGACGGCGACCGTACCGTCGGGGTATACCTTGCCGACGTTCTGGAGTGTGATGGATGCCGCGCTGCGGCCAGCGCCGGTGTCGGTGATCGCGGTAGCGTCCACGTATGTCCTTCCTGTCGAGGGCCCCGGCGCCTGCGTGGCCGCTGGCCGCCCCCGCTGATGACGGGCCGGGAAATCCGTGGTTCTCCTGGCGCTATATCCACGACAACGCCGGCACCCTGCTCTCCGCCCTGGAGTTCCACGCCGGCCTCACCGCGCGAGCGGTGATCGTCGCACTGGTCGTCGCTCTCCCGCTCGCGGTCGCCGCGTACTGGATCAGACCGCTGACCGGGCCGATTCTTGCACTCTCCGGCATTCTCTACACGATTCCATCACTAGCGTTGCTCGCGCTCGTGGCCCCGGCCGTGGGCACGACCACAGACACCTCGGTCCTGATCGCGCTCGTGCTGTACGCGTTGCTGGTGCTCGTGCGCAACTCGCTCGCCGGGCTCACCCAGGTGCCGGCCGAGGTGCGGGACGCGGCGGCCGGCATGGGGTACGGCAGGTTCGGCCGGCTGTGGCGCATCGAGCTCCCGCTCGCGCTGCCCGGCATCATCACCGGCCTGCGGCTCGCGACGGTGTCCACGGTGGCGCTGGTGACCGTCGGGTCGCTGATCGGCAAGGGCGGGCTCGGCGACCTGATCCTGGGCGGGTTCCGCAACAACTTCTACAAGGCGGAGATCCTCACCGGCGCGATTCTGTGCGTGGCGTTGGCGCTGGTCCTGGACCTGATCCTGGCAGGAGTCGGGCGGCTCCTCACGCCGTGGGCCCGGGAGCGCCAGGCATGAACTACTTCCACGAGGGCTTCGTCTGGCTCAACGACCCGTTGAACTGGACCAATCCGGGCGGGCTCCTCGACCGGCTCCTCGAGCATCTCGTGATCAGCTTCTGGGCGGTACTCCTCGGCTGCGCGGTGGGCTGGCCGATCGGCATCTGGCTCGGCCATCGCGGCCGCGGCGGCGGCTTCGTCGTCACCGTGGCGAACCTCACACTCGCGATCCCGACGCTCGCGCTGCTGACCATCCTCCCATTGACCCCGCTCGGCTTCGGCAAGCCGCCGGTCGTGGTGGCGCTCGCGGTGTTCGCGGTGCCCCCGCTGCTGGCGAACGCGTATACCGGGCTGCGCCAGATCGACCCCGAGACGCGGGAGGCCGCGCGGGGGATGGGCCTGTCGGGTGGACAGCTGCTGCGCCAGGTGGAGCTGCCGCTCTCGGTGCCCTACCTCGCAGCGGGTCTGCGGACCGCAGCGGTGCAGGTCGTGGCCACTGCGGCGCTCGCCGCGTTCGTGAACGGCGGCGGGCTCGGCGAGATCATCAGCGCCGGCTTCGGCATCGGCATGAACAACGGCGGCGGCGGTCAGATCGTCGCCGGCGGCCTGGTGGTGGCGTTGCTGGCGCTGCTGGTCGAGGCACTGCTGGCACTCGTCCAGCGGCTCGTCACGCCGCGCCCGCTGCGTACCGCCCGGCGCCGGCAGGTTGCGGCGGCGGCTCCGGCTGGATAACGCTCCGGCATCGTTCTGGAAAGTTGTCACACCCAGCGGGTAGACCTGGCAGGGAACTCAAACGGGCATCGCCCCGCGACTGCCCGTCGGACACGCGGCGCGGCCATGATGGCCGGCCGGGACACAGAAGGCGGCGGTATGCGTCGACACCTGCTCCTGACGGTGAGCGCCCTCACGGCGGCCGTCATCCTCGCCGGTTGTGGCAGTGCCGGGTCGTCCGGCACGGCCGCACCCCCCAGCGCCGCTGCGGGCGCCGGTTGCGCGCCGGTCGCCGGCAACAGCCTGGTGGTGCTGACCGACGACAAACACCTGCAGAACACCGACAACGTCATCCCCGCGATCAACAAGAAGGCGTCGTCGCCGCAGCTCGTCGCCGCGCTCGACAAGGTGTCGGCCGCGCTCGACACGCCAAAGCTGATCGCGCTCAACAAGGCCGTCGACGTCGATCGCAAGTCGTCGAAGGCGGCGGCACAGGAGTTCGCGACAGCGAACAACCTGACCAGCGGGATCGCTAAGGGCCCGGGTGGCAACATCACGGTCGGGGCCGCGAACTTCAGCGAGAACGCCACGCTGGGCGAGCTGTACGGCATCGCGCTGACGGCCGCGGGCTACACCGTGAAGGTGCAGCAGATCGGTAACCGGGAGCTGTACGAGCCCGCGCTCGAGAAGGGCGACATCGATGTCGTCCCTGAGTACGCGGCCACGCTGGCCACGTTCCTCGCCGGCAAGATCAACGGCAAGGACGCCAAGGATCCATCGTCGCCCGAGCTCAACACCACGGTGACGAACCTGAAGGCGCTCGGCGGGAAGGTCGGCCTGGTCTTCGGGACGCCGTCGGCCGCGCAGGACCAGAACGCGTTCGCCGTGACCACCGCGCTCGCCGACATGTACGGCGTCAAGACGCTGTCCGACCTGGCGGCGAAGTGTTCCGGAGCGGCCACGATCCTGGGCGGCCCGCCGGAGTGCCCGCAGCGCCCCAAGTGCCAGCAGGGCCTCGTCTCGGTGTACAACTTCCAGGCTGGCAAGTTCAGCTCCCTGGACGCCGGCGGCCCGCTCACCAAGACGGGCCTCAAGCAGGGCACGATCAGCGTGGGTCTGGTCTTCAGCTCGGACAGCGCACTAGCTGCCGGCTGATCGACTAATAGTTGATCAAGCGCCGGGCGTTGCACTGGCACCGCCCGGCGCTTGCCCGTTGTGCCCGGGACCGGAATCGGTAACATCTGCGGCCATGCCGGACCAGGAACCCCAAGAGGGACACAGCGCGCGTCTGCTCCGTGCCCTCATCTGGGCCGGCGTCTCGCTCGCCCCGGTGGCTGCGGTCGTGGTCCTGCTCGGCGGCAGCGACAACTCGGCGCGCTTCGCGGTCGTACTCATCGCCGTCTGCGTCGTGCTGATCGGCGCGTCCATGCTCATCCGCAGCGACCCGGTCCTGCTCCGCATGGACGTGGAGGACCGTGTCGCGGAGGAGATCGACGGGCTGCGCGACCAGTTGCGTGAGGAGTTCGCCGCGGCAGCCCGGGCAACCCACCATCGCGTCCAGACCATGCAGGACGAGATCCGGCGCCTCCGGGCGAACCCGGCCGTCCCGCCCGCTGCGGTCGGAGTGCCCGCGGGGATAGCAGGCTCCGCGAAGCCCGGACTGGCCGCAGCCGGCCCGCTCGGGATGTCAGCCAACGGCCCGGCCGGGATCGCCCCGAGCGACCCGGCCGGGGTAGCCGCCAACGGTCGGCCCGTACCCGGCTCCGCGACGGGCGGACGGGCGGCGATGGCCGCCTCGGCACCTGGCTGGCCCGAGCCGGGACCGACGGTCGGTGGGCGCGCCACGGTCGGCTCCGCGTCGGCCGGCTCCGCTGCCGCGTCGGTTGGTGCCGCGTCGGCTGGTGCCGCGTCGGTTGGTGCCGCGTCGGTTGGTGCCGCGACGCCGGCACAGTCGCATCCGGCGGCCTCGGGATTTGCGCCAGCGGCTGCGGCGACCAACGGCTCGAGGCCCGCGCCGGGGGAGATTCCCCGGCCGCGTGAGCGCGGCACGGGCGTCGTCCCTCCGCCACCCAAGGCCCCGGTGTTCCGCCCGCCGACAGTCCCGCCGCAGCGCGGCGGTCCCACCGGCAGCGTCTCGGCTGGCAGCGTCGGCGCCGCCTCGGCGCGGCGGGTCTCCGGCCCGCCTGCCAGCCAGTACGGCACGCCCCGGCCGGCGGGTGGCGAGGCGGGCTACGGCGGCCAGCGCGGGCGCGGCGACTCAGGTTACGGCGGGTCCGGGCGCGGCGACGTCGGCTACAGCGGCGCGCCCGGTCGCGGCGAGTCGGATTACGGCGCGCCCGGTCGCGGCGATGCCGGATACGGCCGCCCGCCCGGTCGCGGCGAGTCGGACTACGGTCCGTCCCGGCACGGAGACTCGGGTTACGGTCCGTCCGGGCGCGCGGAGTTGGACTACGACCCGTCTGGCGAATCGGACTACGGCCCGTCCGGGCGCGGCGAGCCGTACTACGGCCCATCCGGGCGCGGCGAGGCGAACGACGGCCCGTCCGGGCGCGGCGAGTCGGACTACGGGCTGCCCGGGCGCGGCGAGTCGGAGTACGGCCCGTCCGAGCACGTTGACTCCGGTTACGGCCCTTCTGCCCGGAGCGACGGGGGTTACGGCGCGTCTCGGCGTGGGGAGTCCGGCCACGGCGATCCGTCCGGACGCGGCGGGTCGGGTTACGGCGCGTCCGCGCGTGGCGAGTCCGGCCCCGGCAGCCCGTCCCGACGGGGCGAGCCGGGGCGTGGCGGCCAGTCCGGGCGCCGCAGGTCGGGCAAGGGCACGCCGCAGGGCGAGGCGTCCGGTGGCCGCCGCCGCGCCGACATCACGGCGGTCGACCTGGGCTACACCGGCCGGCGTTCGCGCGCGGATCACGCCGGCGACGACGAGTTCGACTACGACCCGGAGGATGGCTTCTTCGGCGACGGCCACGCCACCATCGATCCCTACGCCGCCGAACTGGACGGGTCCGACCCGCACCAGAGTGACTGGGGAACGAAGCAGGCGCGCTGGTGATCGGTTACTTGTCGATGTCGCCGACCACGAAGAACATCGAGCCCAGGACCGCGATCAGGTCCGGCACGAGGCACCCGGGGATGAGCGTGGTCAGCGCTTGGACGTTCGCGAACGACGCCGTTCGCAGCTTGAGCCGCCACGGCGTCTTCTCTCCGTGCGACACCAGGTAGTAGCCGTTGATGCCGAGCGGGTTCTCGGTCCAGGCGTACGTGTGCCCCTCGGGCGCCTTGACCACCTTGGGCAGGCGCACGTTCACCGGCCCGCTGATCCGGTCCACCCGGTCCAGGCACGTCTCGACCAGGTCCAAGGAGACGTACGCCTGATCCAGCAGCACCTCGAACCGCGAGTGACAGTCGCCCGCCGCACGCGTCACCACGGGCACGTCCAGCTGGTCGTACGCCAGATAGGGCTCGTCGCGCCGCAGGTCGATGTCGAGTCCACTGGCTCGGGCGACCGGCCCGGACGCGCCGTACGCCGCGGCCTGCTCGGCGGTCAGCACGCCGACACCGACCGTTCGCGCCAGGAAGATGTCGTTCTTGCGGATCAGATCGTCGATGTCCGGCAACCGCTTGCGGACCAGGCCGACCGCCTCCCGAGCCCGCCGCGTCCAACCTGCCGGGACCTCCTCCTTGAGGCCGCCCACGCGGTTGAACATGTAGTGCATGCGGCCGCCGGACACCTCCTCCATGACGGCCTGCAACGTCTCCCGCTCCCGGAACGCGTAGAACATCGGCGTGATCGCGCCGATCTCCAGCGGGTACGAGCCGAGGAACATCAGGTGGTTGAGCACCCGGTTGAGCTCGGCCAGCGCCATCCGCAGCCAGACCGCCCGCTCCGGCACCTCGATACCCATGAGCCGTTCGACCGCGAGCACCACGCCCAGCTCGTTGGCGAATGCCGACAGCCAGTCGTGCCGGTTCGCCAGCACGATGATCTGCCGGTAGTCGCGCACCTCGAACAGCTTCTCCGCACCACGGTGCATGTAGCCGACGATGGGCTCGCACGCGACCACCCGCTCGCCGTCGAGCGTGAGCTTGAGCCGGAGTACACCGTGTGTCGACGGGTGCTGCGGGCCGATGTTGAGCACCATGTCCGCCGTGTCGAGACCGGTCCCGGTACCGACCGTCATCTCCCGCAAGTCGCTCACCCCAGCATCGTGCCACGCGTCGATACCGGACCGGGGAAGCATCGCTCACGCGAGCAGTGACTCGGCGCCCGGGATGCCGATCGTGTGCAGTAGCCACCAGTGCCCGCCGAGCCCGGCCGGGTCGGTGAGCTCGGCGGCGGCGCCGGCGCCGGCCAGGGCCCGCACGTAACCTGCCGGGTCCGTGCGGGCACGATCCAGCGGTGGACGGGCCCCGTCGACCCCGAGCGCTCTGAGCGCATCCCGCTGCGTGACCAGCGCGTACGGTGTGCCGGCCGCCTCCGCGACGGCGTCCATCGCCACATGTGCGGTGACGTCGCAGGTCCCGTCCGGAACGGGCGCGACCTGCCGCCCACCCCGATACCCGGTCAACGTCCCCAGAGCGGGCCGGCGGTCGCGTACATGCCCGTAGTCCACCGCCAGCGCACATCCCCGGCGCACGCTGGACACGGCATCGGCCCAGGCCACGTCGCGGGGCCACCCGATCTCGGCCCGCTCCCCGGGCTCCGCCCGGCCGGGCCACCAGCGGGCCAGCCAGAACGCGTCCGCCGCGTGCACGACGCCGCCGAGCGTCTCGACACCCGTGGCGGGGTCGACGAGCACGCGCCGGAACCACCCGTCGCGGTCCACCTCGGCCGCGTCGAGCGGCACGTTGTCGAGCCACTCGGTGGCCACCAGCACGCCGACGATCCCATCCGGCACCGCCCGCCGCCATCGGATGCCCTCGTCCAGCCCGCGCGGCCGCGGCGCGACCTCCACCGCCGTGAACCGGATCCGCTCCCCGAGCGGCCGCCGCCGAACCCGCGATCTTGGAGTCGCTTTGTCCGCAACCACAAGACGGCAGAGAGTGGTCAGGAGTTCGCCGCGGCCGGCCCCGACGTCAACCACGTCGAACGGGTCAGGGCGGCCGAGCGCGGCGTCGACCCGCTCGATGAGGCGGAGCAGCGCGCCGGCAAACAGCGGCGACGCATGCACGCTGGTGCGGAAGTGCCCGGCGGGTCCGTCCGGCGCGCGGACGAAGAAGCCGTCCGGGCCGTACAGCGCCGATGCCATCGCGGCGCGCCAGCTCATCAGCCGCATCCCCTCACCCTATGGCGCTTGCTGGCCTACCCGTCGATCATGGCGACGGGTGGTGCGGGCGCCGCGTGAACGAATTCACACGGCATTGTCACGGGGTAGTCATATGCGGGCATACTTGCCTCGACCGGTACCCCTTCGCGAGGACTGGATCTACGTATGAGCGCAGTGCCGCGTGCGCGCAATGGCGCGTACCCCCTGGTCGTCGGTGTGGTCGGAGCCGGGAGGGTGGGCGCGGTCCTGGGCGCCGCGCTCGATGCCGCCGGGCATCGCGTGGTCGCCGCCGCGGCGGTCTCCGCAGCCTCGCGCGACCGCGCCGCTCGCCTGTTGCCGAACGCCGTGATCCTCCCCGCCGACGAGGTGGCCCGGGCCGCCACCGATCTTCTGCTGCTGGCCGTGCCGGACGACGCTCTGGCCGGAGTGGTGAGCGGCCTGGAGAAGACCGGAGCGCTCACCGGAGACCAGATTGTCGCGCACACTTCCGGCGCACACGGTCTCGCGGTCCTGGGCGGCGTCAATGGCATGGCGCTGCACCCGGCAATGACGTTCACCGGCGAGAACGCCGACCTCGACCGGCTGCCCGGCGTCGCATGGGGCGTCACCACGCGGGACAAGGCTTTCGCGACGCGGCTGATCGGCGACCTCGGCGGGGTGCCCGAGTGGGTCGCCGAGAACGCCCGCCCGCTCTACCACGCCGCGCTCGCTCACGGCGCGAACCACCTGGTCACGCTGGTCAACGAGGCCGCCGACCTGCTCCGCGCAGCCGGCATCGAGCGCCCCGAGCGGGTGCTCTCTCCGCTGCTGCACGCGGCGCTCGACAACGCGCTGCGCCTCGGCGACGCCGCGCTGACCGGGCCGGTGTCCCGGGGCGACGCCGGCACCGTGGCAAAGCACCTGGAACGGATGCCGGCCGACGCCGTACCCGCGTATCTTGCTCTGGCCCGGCGCACCGCGGACCGGGCCATCGCGTCCGGCCGCCTGCGTCCCCACGACGCCGCGCAGCTTCTGGACGTGCTCGCCCGGGTGAGCGAGGAAGTGGCATGACCGAGTGCACCGAGCGCAGCGAGGGCCGCGAGGGCATGCCTGAGGAGGTACAGCCGTGATGGACGTGGTCTACACCCGGGCCGGTCTTGCGTCTGCCCGCGCCGAATTGACCGGCATCGTCGCGGTCGTCATGACCATGGGAGCGCTGCACGAGGGTCACCGTGCGCTCATGCGAGCCGCCCGGGCAAACGCCGACCATGTGCTCGTGACGATCTTCGTGAACCCGCTGCAATTCGGCTCGAACGAGGACTTCGACCGCTACCCGCGCACGCTCGACAGCGATCTCGAGTTCTGCCAGGAGGAGCGCGTCGACCTGGTCTTCGCGCCGGACCGTGACGAGATGTACCCCGGCGGATCGCCGCTGGTGCGCGTCTCGGCGGGACCGCTCGGCGAGATCCTCGAGGGCGCGAGCCGGCCCGGACACTTCGACGGCGTACTCACCGTGGTCTGCAAGCTCTTCCTGCTCACCCGCGCCGACCTGGCGTTCTTCGGCGAGAAGGACTACCAGCAACTCGCCTTGATCAAGCGTATGGTCCGTGACCTGGAGATGCCGGTCGACGTCCGGGGCGTGCCGACGGTCCGCGAGCCGGACGGGCTGGCGCTGTCGAGTCGCAACCGCTACCTGTCGGCCGAGCAGCGCGAGGCCGCGCTCGCGCTGTCGCGCGCGCTCCAGGAGGGCGCGGCGCAGGCCGACGCGGAAAGCGTCCGGTCCGTCGCCACCAAGATCCTCTCCGAAGGTACGGGCATAGCGGTCGACTACCTGGCCCTCACCGACCCGGCTCTCGGGCCCGCGCCGGTCGACGGACCAGCCAGGCTGCTGGTGGCGGCCAGGGTGGGCACCACTCGCTTGATCGACAACGTTCCACTGGTGCTGGGAAGGGCGTCCTGATGCTCCGCACGATGCTGAAGTCCAAGATCCACCGGGCCACCGTGACCCAGGCGGATCTGCACTATGTCGGCTCGGTCACCGTGGACTCCGACCTCCTCGACGCCGCTGACCTGCTCCCCGGCGAACAGGTCGCCATCGTCGACGTCACCAACGGGGCGCGCCTGGAGACGTACGTGATCCCCGGCGAGCGTGGCACCGGCGTCATCGGCATCAACGGCGCCGCCGCCCATCTCGTGCACCCGGGGGACCTGGTCATCCTCATCTCGTACGGCCAGATGGACGACACGGAGGCGCGGGCCCACCGTCCCCGGATCGTGCATGTGGACGCGGCCAACCGGATGATCGAGCTGGACACAGACCCGGCCGCGGCGGTTGCCGGCATGACCGGCGACCTGGTCCGCGGCGACGTGACGCTTTCCGCAGTCCGGCAGGCGACGTGACGCTCTCCGCAGTCCGGGTAGAAGTAACGGCGAGCACTTCCGCTGCCCCCGGCGCGTTCCGGTCGTACCGTCGGGGTTGACTGGGCGCATGCCGCATCGTGCCGACCTCCCGGCGTTGCCCCGCCGGCTCGCCGCCGCCGAGCCTGGCTGGACCGAGACCACCGATGTCCTGGTGGTCGGATCCGGGATCGCCGGGCTGACCGCGGCCCTGCACCTGCGCGAGGCCGGCCTGCACGTCACGGTGGTGACCAAGGTCAACATCGACGACGGCTCCACCCGCTGGGCCCAGGGTGGCATCGCGGCCGTGCTCGACCCGCTGGACACCCCCGAGGCGCACGCCTTCGACACCGAGATCGCCGGCGTCGGGCTGTGCGACCGGGCGGCCGTGCGGGTGCTCGTCGAGGAGGGGCCGGCGCGGCTTCGCGAGCTGATCCGGCTCGGCGCCGCGTTCGACCGCAGGCCGGACGGCTCCCTGATGCTGACCCGCGAGGGCGGTCACCGCGCGGACCGGATCGTGCACGCGGGCGGCGACGCCACCGGTGCCGAGGTGCAGCGCGCGCTGCACGAGGCGGTGCACCGCGACCCGTGGATCCGGTTGGTCGAGCACGCCCTGGTGCTGGACCTGCTGAGGGCCCCGGACGGCCGGGCATGCGGCATCACGCTGCACGTACTGGGCGAGGGTGCCGAGGACGGCGTCGGTGCGATCCTGGCTCGGGCCGTCGTGCTGGCCACCGGCGGCATGGGTCAGATGTACGCGTCGACCACCAACCCCGCGGTCTCCACCGGCGACGGTGTGGCGCTCGCGCTGCGTGCCGGCGCAACCGTCACGGATATCGAGTTCGTCCAGTTCCACCCGACGTCGTTCGTGACGGCCAGCATCACCTCGGGGCAGCGACCCTTGATCTCCGAGGCACTCCGCGGCGAAGGCGCGCACCTGGTGGACGAGTCCGGCAAGCGTTTCATGGTGGGCCAGCACGAGATGGCCGAGCTGGCACCGCGCGACATCGTCGCGAAGGCCATCCACCGGGTGCAGCGGCAGACCGGCGCCGACCACGTTTTCCTGGACGCGCGCCGTCTCGGCAAGGACTTCCTCGAGCAGCGGTTTCCGACCATCGTGGCGTTCACCCGCGCGGCCGGCGTCGACCCCGCGACCGAGCTCATTCCGGTCGCTCCGGCGGCACACTACGCGTCCGGGGGCGTCCGCACGGACCTGCACGGACGTACGAGCATCCCCGGCCTGTACGCCTGCGGCGAGGTCGCCTGTACCGGCGTGCACGGCGCGAACAGGCTGGCCAGCAACTCGCTGCTGGAGGGCCTGGTCTTCTCCCGCCGGATCGCCGACGATATCGCGCGCGACCTGCCGCCGCAGGCGGACCCGGTGGCGGCGCCCGACGTCATGGCCGGGGTGGCCGCTCCGGCGATCCGCGGCGACCTCCAGCGGGCGATGACCCGCGGCGCCGGCGTGCTGCGGTCCGCCGACTCGCTCGTCGCGGCGGCCAAGGAGCTGACCCGCCTGGGCGAGCAGCGCACCACGCCGCGCACCGAGGCGTGGGAGGCGACCAATCTGCTGACCGTGGCCAGCGCCCTGGTCGCGTCGGCCTACGCCCGCCGCGAGACGCGCGGTTGCCACTGGCGCGAGGATTACCCCACCGCTGCGGACGAGTGGCGTGGCCACTTGCTTGACGCCATCGACGCCAAGGGCGCCGTGACGCAGACCTTCGAGGAGATGGCATGACCGACTGCACCGAGCGCAGCGAGGGCCAGGAGGGCATGCCAAAGGTGGGCGTGGCATGACCGACTGCACCGAGCGCAGCGAGGGCCAGGAGGGCATGCCAAAGGGTGGACATGGCATGACGAGGGCGGCTCGGTGAGCGCGGGCGCGGGCGCCGGGCAGCTCGCCGGCGGTCTTGATCTTGTTGAGGTAGAGCGGGTGGTCTACGCCGCGCTCGCCGAGGATCTCGGAGACCCGCCGCGGGACGTGACCAGCGAGGCGACCATTCCCGCCCAGCAGGTGGACACCGCTGAGCTCGTGGCGCGGGCGGCGGGCGTGGTGGCCGGGCTACCGGTCGCGGCGCAGGTCTTCGCGGCCACGTCGGGCGGGACGGCCGAGTTCGAGCAGCGCGTCCCGGAGGGCGCCCCGGTCGTCCGCGGCGACGTTCTCGCGGTCGTCACCGGGCCCACGCGAGCCCTGCTGACCGCCGAGCGCACCGCGCTCAATCTGCTCTGCCGGATGTCCGGCGTCGCCACCCACACCCGCAAGTGGGCCGACGCGCTGGCGGGCACCACGGCCACCGTGCTCGACACCCGCAAGACCACGCCGGGGCTGCGGGTGCTGGAGAAATACGCGGTCCGTGTCGGCGGTGGCGCCAACAAGCGCATGGGTCTTTACGACGTCGCGATGATCAAGGACAACCACAAGCTCGCGGCCGGCAGCATCACGGCCGCCTACCGCCTGGTCCGCGACACCTTCCCGGACGTACCGGTGCAGGTCGAGGTGACCACGGTCGCCGAGGCGGAGGAGGCCGTCGCGGCGGGCGCGGACTTCCTGCTGTGCGACAACATGACACCCGACCTGCTCCGCGCGGTGGTCCGGGCGGTGGGCGACCGTGCCGAGCTGGAGGCCACCGGCAACCTGACCCTGGACACGGCTACGGCCTATGCCGCGACCGGGGTCGACTACCTCTCGGTGGGCGGGCTGACCCACTCGTCCCCGATCCTCGACATCGCGATGGACCTCCGACCCCGGTGAGCGCGGGAGTGGATGGTGCGGTCGGGGCGTTGGAGCCCGTACCCGAAAGCGGGTTTGAAACGAGGAAAGATAGGCGCTGTGCTGCTGTGTATTGACATCGGGAATACGAATACGGTTCTGGCGACCTTCGACGGGGACAAGCTGGTCCACAACTGGCGGATCAAGACCGACGCACGGTCGACCGCCGATGAGCTCGGCCTGTTGTTTCGCGGCCTGCTCGCCGGTGACGCCGTGGAGATCACCGGCGTGTGCGCGTGCTCGACCGTTCCGGCGGCGCTGCGGTCGCTGCGGACGATGCTTGCGCGCTACTACGGCGACCTGCCGAACGTGATCGTCGAGCCGGGCGTGAAGACCGGAGTGCAGCTCGCGATCGACAACCCCAAGGAAGTGGGTGCGGATCGGGTCGTGAACACGCTCGCGGCGCATGCGCTCTACGGCGGGCCCTCGATCGTGGTCGACTTCGGGACGACCACCAACTTCGACGTGATCAGCGCGAGGGGTGAGTTCCTCGGCGGGGCGTTCGCGCCCGGGATCGAGATCTCGTTCGACGCGTTGGCGGCGCGGGCGGCGCAACTGCGCAAGGTCGAGCCGGCCAAGCCGCGGTCGGTCATCGGCAAGAACACCGTGGAGTGCTTGCAGTCGGGCATGTATTTCGGGTTTGCGGGGCAGGTCGACCGGATCGTGGAGCGGATGACCGAGGAGCTGGGTGCGGTGAAGGCGGTGATCGCGACCGGCGGGTTGGCCGGGCTGGTGATCGACGAGTGCCGCACCATCACCGCGCACGAGCCGATGATCACGCTGATCGGGCTGCGGATGGTATATGAGCGGAACGTATGAACGCTTCAGGGCCTTTATATAGGTTTTCCGCTGCGGGCTAGCTCTGAGTAGGCTTTTGGGACCTTATTCGTGTCAACAGAGAGTCGTGCCGTGACCGAGCAGAATCGCCCGCCCGTCGAGCCCGCCGAGGATCTTCCCGAGCAGATGCGGGTCCGCCGGTCCAAGCGTGACCGGATGCTGGCGGAGGGCGTCCCGCCGTACCCGGTCAGCGTGCCCCGCACGGCGACGCTTGCGGAGATTCGCGCGAAGTACGGTGATCTGCCCACCGACACCGCCACGGGCGACGAAGTATCGGTGACCGGCCGCGTGATCTTCATCCGGAACGGCGGCAAGCTCTGCTTCGCCACGCTGCGCGACGGCGACGGGACCGAGTTGCAAGCGATGCTGTCCCTCGACAAGGTGGGCGCGCAGGCACTCGAGGACTGGAAGCACCTGGTCGACCTGGGTGACCTGGTCTCCGTGACCGGCGAGGTGATCACCAGCCGGCGCGGCGAGCTGTCCGTGCTGGCCGACTCGTGGGCGATGAGCGCCAAGGCGCTGCGCCCGCTCCCGGTCGCGCACAAGCCGTTGAGCGAGGAGACCCGGGTACGGCAGCGCTACGTCGATCTCATCGTCCGTCCGCAAGCCCGGGAGATCGTCCGGACCAGGGCCACGGTGGTACGCAGCCTGCGTGAGTCGCTGTTCCGGCGCAATTTTGTCGAGATCGAAACGCCAATGCTGCAGTTGCTGCATGGTGGCGCGACCGCACGGCCATTTGTAACGCACAGCAACGCGCTGGATATAGATCTCTATCTGCGGATCGCTCCAGAGCTTTTCTTGAAGCGTGCCGTGGTCGGTGGCATCGAGCGGGTCTTCGAGATCAACCGTAACTTCCGCAATGAGGGCATGGACTCGACGCACTCGCCGGAGTTCGCGATGCTCGAGGCATACCAGGCGTATGCGGACTACAACGTCATGCAGACTCAGGTGCGCGAGTGGATTCAGGAAGCCGCGACCGCGGTCGCCGGATCACAGATCGTGACGCACTTCGACGGAACCGAGTTGGATCTGAGCGGCGAGTGGCGTTCCGTCACGCTCTTCGGTGCGCTGTCCGCGGCGCTCGGAGAAGAAGTAACTGTCCGTACAGACCTTGCACAACTGCAGCGGTACGCAGAAAAGCATGACCTTTCCGTGGACCCGAGGTGGAGCGGGGGCAAGCTCGCCGAGGAACTCTTCGAGCACCTCGTCCAGCCGACGCTGCAGGCGCCCACGTTCGTGCGGGACTACCCGGAGGAGACGGCGCCGCTGACCCGGGCGCACCGGGAAACGCCGGGCCTGGCGGAGAAGTGGGACCTCTATATCATGGGCGTCGAGCTCGGCACGGCCTATTCCGAACTGGTCGACCCGGTGGTGCAGCGGGAGCGGCTGGTCGCCCAGTCGTTGCTCGCGGCCGGCGGCGATCCCGAGGCGATGCAGCTCGACGAAGATTTCTTGCGCGCCATGGAGTACGGAATGCCACCGACCGGCGGCATGGGAATGGGAATCGATCGTCTGCTGATGGTGCTCACTGGTCTGGGCATTCGGGAAACGATCCTGTTCCCCTTGGTGCGTCCGGAGTAGTAGCCGCGACCCCAGCGTGACGGATTTCGACCTTCGGCGACAATCGCGCCCACCCTCCATTGACCGGCGGTGCCGGCCGCGCGTTATTGTTCTTCTCATTACGGCGAGAACCTGGGTTCGGGAGGATAGCGGCGCGTGGCCAAGCAGATCATTCACAAGCTGGTCGATGACCTCGACGGGGGTGACGCCGAGGAGACCGTCAAGTTTGCCCTCGACGGCATTCAGTACGAGATCGACCTGTCCGACAAGAACGCGGCTAAATTGCGGGACATCTTCGCGCCGTACGTGGGTGCGGGTTCGAAGGTGGCCCGCGGCGGCGTCGTCGTGGGTGGCCGGGCCGCCCGCGGCCGGGGCGGCGCCACCGCCGACCGGGAGCAGAACAAGGCGATCCGGGAGTGGGCCAAGAAGGCCGGCAAGGAGATCTCCGACCGGGGCCGGATCCCCCAGGAGATCGTCGACGAGTTCCATGCGAAGGGCCCCGGCCGCTGAGCGGAGGGGCGATCGAGGGGTCCGTGGCTGAGCGCCGCGGACCCTTCCGCTTTTCGAGAGCCCGTCGCCGGCGTTGCGTACGGTTATCCACAGGGGGTGGACAGCGTTGTCCACAGGGTGTGGAAGTCGGGATTTCGCTGTCCGCGTACTCGTTCGGGTGGGGGAACAGCCACTGAACGTGCGAAGTTGGCTAAATCAACGTTGCGGGATGTCCCGAGGGGCGGCGAGGCCCCGGCAGAGTCACCCGGCGGCGATAGAGTTACAGCACGGGCATCACCGATGCCCGTGCGCTGGCCCCGCCAGTTCATTGGCGCACGGCACGTGAGGAGCACGAGGGCATGTTCGAGCGGTTCACCGACCGAGCGCGACGGGTTGTCGTCCTGGCCCAAGAAGAGGCCCGGATGCTCAACCACAATTACATCGGGACAGAGCACATCCTGCTCGGACTCATCCACGAGGGCGAAGGCGTTGCCGCGAAGGCTCTGGAGAGCCTCGGCATCTCCCTCGAGGGCGTCCGTCAGCAGGTCGAGGAGATCATCGGCCAGGGTCAGCAGGCGCCGAGCGGACACATCCCGTTCACGCCGCGCGCCAAGAAGGTGCTGGAGCTCTCGCTGCGCGAGGCGCTTCAGCTGGGCCACAACTACATCGGCACGGAGCACATCCTGCTTGGGCTGATCCGCGAGGGCGAGGGCGTGGCCGCCCAGGTGCTGGTCAAGCTCGGCGCCGACCTCAACCGGGTTCGCCAGCAGGTCATCCAGCTGCTCTCGGGCTACCAGGGCAAGGAGCCGGCCGCGGCCGGTGCGGCACCGGGTGAGGCCGCGCCGTCGACGTCGCTGGTGCTCGACCAGTTCGGCCGCAACCTGACGCAGGCGGCCCGCGAGGGCAAGCTGGACCCGGTCATCGGCCGGGAGAAGGAAATCGAGCGGGTCATGCAGGTGCTTTCCCGCCGTACCAAGAACAACCCGGTACTGATCGGTGAGCCGGGCGTCGGCAAGACCGCGGTCGTCGAGGGGCTGTCGCAGTCCATCGTCAAGGGCGAGGTGCCCGAGACGCTGAAGGACAAGCAGCTCTACACACTCGACCTCGGCGCGCTGGTCGCCGGTTCCCGTTACCGCGGTGACTTCGAGGAGCGCCTCAAGAAGGTGCTCAAGGAGATCCGCACCCGGGGCGACATCATCCTGTTCATCGACGAGATCCACACCCTGGTGGGTGCGGGTGCCGCCGAGGGCGCGATCGACGCCGCCTCGATCTTGAAGCCGATGCTCGCCCGCGGCGAGCTGCAGACCATCGGCGCCACCACGCTCGACGAGTACCGCAAGCACCTCGAGAAGGACGCCGCGCTCGAGCGGCGCTTCCAGCCGATCCAGGTGGGTGAGCCGTCGCTGGCGCACACCATCGAGATCCTCAAGGGCCTGCGTGACCGGTACGAGGCACACCACCGGATCAGCATCACCGACGCGGCCCTGGTCGCCGCGGCGACGCTGGCCGACCGGTACATCTCGGACCGCTTCCTGCCGGACAAGGCGATCGACCTGATCGACGAGGCCGGCGCCCGGATGCGCATCCGCCGGATGACCGCGCCGCCGGACCTGCGTGACTTCGACGAGCGCATCGCCCAGGTGCGGCGCGACAAGGAGTCCGCGATCGACGCGCAGGACTTCGAGCGGGCCGCCCAGCTGCGCGACAAGGAGAAGCAGCTGCTGGGCCAGAAGGCGCAGCGGGAGAAGGAGTGGAAGGCGGGCGACCTGGACGTGGTGTCCGAGGTCGACGACGAGCAGATCGCCGAGGTCCTCGCCAACTGGACCGGCATCCCGGTCTACAAGCTGACCGAGGAGGAGACCACCCGGCTGCTCCGCATGGAGGACGAGCTGCACAAGCGGGTCGTCGGCCAGCATGACGCAGTCAAGGCGGTGTCCAAGGCGATCCGGCGCACCCGGGCCGGCCTCAAGGACCCGAAGCGCCCGTCGGGCTCGTTCATCTTCGCCGGCCCGTCCGGCGTCGGTAAGACCGAGCTCTCCAAGGCCCTCTCGGAGTTCCTGTTCGGCTCCGAGGACGCGCTGATCCAGCTCGACATGTCCGAGTTCCACGACCGGTACACGGTGTCCCGCCTCGTCGGTGCGCCCCCCGGCTACGTCGGCTACGACGAAGGCGGCCAGCTCACCGAGAAGGTGCGCCGCAAGCCGTTCTCGGTGGTCCTCTTCGACGAGATCGAGAAGGCCCACCCGGACGTGTTCAACACACTCCTGCAGATCCTGGAGGACGGCCGCCTCACCGACGGTCAGGGCCGCATCGTGGACTTCAAGAACACGGTGATCATCCTGACCACCAACCTGGGCACGCGCGACGTGGCCAAGGCGGTGTCGCTCGGCTTCCAGGCGTCCGAGGACGTGGAGAGCAACTACGAGCGGATGAAGAACAAGGTCAACGACGAGCTGAAGCAGCACTTCCGCCCGGAGTTCCTGAACCGCATCGACGACACGATCGTCTTCCACCAGCTCAGCCAGGCGGAGATCCTCAGCATCGTGGACATCTTCGTCTCCCGGATCGAGATCCAGCTGAAGAACAAGGACATGGGCCTCGAGCTGACCGAGAACGCGAAGAAGTTCCTGGGGAACAAGGGCTTCGACCCGGTTCTGGGCGCCCGGCCGCTGCGCCGGACGATCCAGCGCGAGCTGGAGGACACGCTCAGCGAGCAGATCCTGTTCAACGAGCTGCGTCCCGGCCAGATCGTGGTCGTGGACTGCGAGGGCGACCCGGCAAACGTCGAGAAGTCCAAGCTGACGTTCCGCGGCGCCGACCGCGCGGTGTCTGTCCCGGACGCGGTGCCGGCCGACCTAGGTGCTGCCGCCGCCGACGAGTAATCCCGTCGTCGCAAAAACGGCCCGGCTGCTGACGCAGCCGGGCCGTTTCTTCGCGCGCTTCACTCCGGGACCCCCGCTCCAAGATCGACAGGGCCGTCGCCGGCCAGGACGAAACTGTCCGCATCCAGCAGCTCGACAAGGCCGTCGTCGACCAGGCCCGACAAGGCCCGGGCGCGCTGCACGTCGTCGGCCCAGACGGCGTCGAGCCGCTGCCGGGGGACCGGGCCAGTGGCGTCCCGGAGCACCTCCAGCAGCAGCCCGCGAACCTGCCGGTCGGTGCCCGCGTATCGCTGCGGCCGCCGGGTCGGCCCATCGGCGGGCGGCGCACCGCTCTGGCGCCACGCGCAGGCCAGCTCGAACGGGCAGCCCGCACAACGCGGCGACCGGGCGGTGCAGACGATGGCGCCCAGCTCCATGAACGCGATGCTGGCCCGCGCCGCACGTGCCGGCTCGATCGGAAGGATCTCGGCCATCGCGGTCAGGTCGGCGGTCGTCGTGGTCGGGCCGGCGTCCGGCTCGCCGGCCACCACCCTGGCCACCACGCGACGCACGTTGGTGTCCACTACCGGATGGCGTTGCCCATACGCGAACGCCAGCACCGCCCGGGCCGTGTACGTGCCGATACCCGGCAGCGCCAGCAGCTCGTCCAGATCATCCGGGACCCGGCCACCGTGCCGCTCGACGATCGCCGCCGCGCACTGGTGCAGGCGCATGGCCCGGCGCGGGTAGCCGAGCCGGCCCCACATCCGGATCGCCTCGGACGGGGGATCCTCCGCGAGGGCGGCGGGCACCGGCCAGCGAGCCATCCACGCGTGCCAGGCCGGCTCCACGCGTACGACCGGCGTCTGCTGGAGCATCACCTCGCTCACCAGCACCGCCCAGGCGCTGGCACCCGGCACCCGCCAGGGCAGGTCGCGGGCGTTGTCGTCGTACCAGGCGATGGCGTTGTCGGCGAGCGTCATAACGACGCCTACTGTAGGCCCGTGCACGAGCTTGCCATCACCGTGATCGGTCCGGACCGGACCGGCATCGTCGCCGACGTGGCGGAGGCGCTCTCCGGCGTCGGCGCGAACCTGTCCGACTCGACGATGACCCGGCTGCGGGGGCATTTCGCGATGACCCTGATCTGTACGGGCCCGACCGCCGAGGCGGTCGAGAAGGCGCTGGCGCCGATCAGCGCGGACGGTCGGCTGCTGGCCACGGTACGGGAGGTGCAGCCCGAGGCGGACGCGGACGCCGGCGGCGAGCCGTACGTGGTGAGCGTGCACGGCGCCGACCGGCTGGGCATCGTCGCGGCGGTCACCCGGGTGGTGGCCGCGGCGGGCGGCAACATCACGGACCTGACCACCCGGCTCACTGGTCCGCTGTACGTCCTCGTGGCCGAGGTCGACCTGCCGCCGGGTGCGGCCGGCGACCTCGCCGCGCGCCTCGCCGATGTGGCCGGCGAGCTTGGCGTCGACGTGACCCTCCGCCGCGCCGAGTCGGAGATCCTGTGAGTGAGCCCCTGGCCGACTGGAAGCCCGAACTTCTGGGCGTCGACGGCCGCGTACGGCCCGTCGTCACGGCACCGGCCCCGGTGCTCGGCGCCGCCGGCGTCGAGGTGGATCCCCTCGATCCCGACATCGTGCAGCTGGCAGCCGACCTGATCGCGACCATGCGGGTCTCGGCGGGCTGCGTCGGCCTCGCCGCGCCGCAGATCGGGATAGGCGCGCAGGTGTTCAGCGTCGACGTCGCCCAGCACCCCAAGACGGTGACCACGCATGGTGCGTTCGTGTTGTGCAACGCGAAGGTTGTCGAGGCCAGCCGGTGGCGGCCCGGCCGGGAGGGCTGCATGTCCGTGCCGGATCTCACCGGCGACGTAAAACGCGCCGGCCGCGTCGTGGTCGAGGCTGTCCTTCCCGGTACGGGTGAACCGGTGCGGCTCACCACGGACGCGTTCGAGGCTCGCGCGTTGCAGCACGAGATCGACCATTGCGCGGGAAAGTTGTTCCTGGATCGGGTGGCCGGCGCGCATGCCATCTACCAACGCAAGGTGTATCTCTAACGATCAGTGAGCGAGTCGGTGTCGGCTGCCCGGCGCGTCGCGCCGTGTCGAGGGTGGCCCCCGGCGTACGGTGACGCATCATGCGTACGACGGTTGGTCCGCTTCCTCCCGCCGTGTACTGGCGGCGCCGAGCCGTGGTGCTGGGTGCACTGCTGCTGGTCGTCATCCTGCTGTTCGTGTCCTGCTCCGGCGGTGGCGACAACAAGGACTCGAATGGCGGCCGGGGCGCGTCGTCGTCGCACTCCACGATCCCGGCACCGGCCAGTTCGACCCCGGAGGAAGAGCCGTCCTTCTCCGATGCCCAGCCGGGCGGCGGCCCGTCGCTGCCCGCCCCTGGAGACCTCACCGCACAGCCGACGCTGGGCGACGGCACCCCCTCGACCGGCGCGTCGAACGGTCAGAACCCCGACGGCACGAACGCGAACGTCACCGCCCCCGCCGGCGCCACCTGCGCCGACTCGGAGATGTCGGTCACTCCGGTGCCGGCGTCGACCACGGTCAAGCGCGGCACCCCGCTGGTGATCCGCATGAAGATCAAAAACATCTCCACGCGTACGTGCAGCCGCGACGTAGGCGCCGACCCGCAGGAGATCTACATCGGCCAGGGCGCGCGCAAGTACTGGTCGTCAGACACCTGCAGCACCGTCCGGAGCTCCGATGTCCGGGTATTCGCGCCGGGCGCCGAGCGCGAATACAGCGTCACCTGGAACGGCCGCCAGTCGAGCAAGTGCCAAGGCGGCGTCGCCGCAGGCCCGGCCCCGATCCCCGGCCAGTACGAGGTCCGCGGTCGGTTGGGCACCAAGGTCAGCGACGCGGTCATCCTGACGATCATCGCCTGACCGGCGCTCGCCGGGCTTAGACGTAGCGTTCGAGGATCGACGCCTCGGCCAGCCGCGAGAGCCCTTCGCGGACGCCGCGCGCGCGGGCGTCGCCCACGCCGTCGACCGCCTGTAGATCCTCGACCGTGGCGCCCAGCAGGCGCTGCAGGCTGCCGAAATGCCCGACCAGCCGATCTACGATCGGCGACGGCAGCCGCGGCACCTTGGCCAGCAGCCGGAAGCCGCGCGGGCTGACCGCGGCGTCGAGCGCATCGGCCGCGGCCGCATACCCGATCGCCTTGGCCACCGCGACCAGGTCGATCATCTCGGTGGCGGTGAGGAGGTCGAGCTCGACCAGGGCCTCGTCGAGCGTGCGGGCCTTGCGCCCGGTCGGCAGGTAGTCACGGATGACCAGTGTGCGGTCCGCGTCGACGCCGGCCATCAGCTCGTCGAGCTGCAACGCGAGCAGGCGGCCGTCCGTGCCGAGCTCAACCACGTACCCGGAGATCTCATCGGCGATGCGGCGGACCATCTCCAGGCGCTGTACGACCGCGACCGCGTCGCGGACCGTGACCAGATCCTCGATCTCCAGCGCGGACAACGTGCCGGAGACCTCGTCCAGGCGCAGCTTGTACCGCTCCAGCGTGGCCAGGGCCTGGTTGGCCCGGGACAGGATCGCGGCGGAGTCGTCGAGGACGTGGCGCTGGCCGTTGACGTAGAGCCCGATGATCCGCATCGACTGGCTGACCGAGATGACCGGGAAGCCAGACTGCTTCGCGACCCGTTCCGCGGTGCGGTGGCGGGTGCCGGACTCCTCCGACGGGATCGATGGGTCGGGCATGAGATGCACGGCCGCGCGGACGATGCGGGTACCGTCGCTGGAGAGCACCACCGCGCCGTCCATCTTGCACAATTCGCGCAGACGGGTGGCCGAGAACTCCACGTCAAGCGCGAAACCGCCGGTGCAGATAGTTTCCACGACCGCGTCGTAACCCAGCACGATGAGCGCGCCGGTGCGGCCGCGGAGGATGCGTTCGAGGCCGTCGCGCAGTGCCGTACCCGGCGCCATCAGCGCGAGGTTCGCGCGCAACGGGTCGCCGCTTACGCCGCCGCCGGTGAGGCCGGGCGTTGCCGGACTGGTCGTCCTCGGCACAGAACCATTGACGCCGACGCGCGGCGTGTTGGCGGCGGTGCTTGGTTTTGAGGCATCGCGGTCGAGCGGCACCTGTACATTCTACGGACTGTCATCCAGCCCAACGAGTCGCCCGCTCGTCTGTGAATTTCGGATCGGAAGCGGCGAGGGCTTCACCTCGGGTTTGGTCGCGGCGAGTCATCGCGGGCCGTCCTCCGCCGCCGCCTTCGCCGCCCATTGCAGGGCCGTGCGCAGGTCGGCGACTTCGATCACGCGCATGCCGGCCGGGACGCCGTCCGTGCCGCCGGCGCCGCAGCCGGGCGGCACCAGCGCGGACTTGAACCCGAGTCGGGCCGCCTCGGCCAGCCGCCGCCCGACCGCGCCCACGCGGCGCACCTCGCCGGTGAGCCCGACCTCGCCGATGGCCACCAGGTGCGGGGCCATCGCGAGGTCCAGACCGCCGGACGCAACCGCGAGCGCCATCGCCAGGTCCGCGGCCGGCTCGACCACCCTCATGCCGCCCACGGTGGCCGCGAAGACCTCACGGTTGTAGAGCTTCAGTTGCTTGGTACGGCGTTCCAACACCGCCAATACCATGGCGAGCCGTGCGCTGTCGAGCCCCGACACGGTCCGCCGCGGCGAGCCCTGCACCTCCGCCCCGATCAGCGCCTGCACCTCGGTGACCAGCGCCCGGCGGCCCTCCATGGACACCGTCACGCACGTCCCGGGCACCGGCTCGGAATACCGCGTGAGGAACAGACCGGACGGGTCGGCGAGACTCGTGATGCCGCGCTCGTGCATCTCGAAGCAGCCCACCTCGTCGGCGGCGCCGAAACGGTTCTTCACACCGCGTACCAGGCGCAGCGACGAATGCTTGTCGCCCTCGAAATGCAGCACGACATCGACCAGGTGCTCGAGCACACGCGGGCCGGCCACCTGTCCGTCCTTGGTGACGTGGCCGACCAGAACGGTCGCGATGCCGCGCTCCTTGGCGACGCCGACCAACGCCGCGGTGACCGCCCTGACCTGTGTCACTCCGCCAGGGACGCCTTCAGTGCCCGGTGTCGAGATGGTCTGGACCGAGTCGAGCACCAGCAGCCCGGGCCGGACCGCATCGAGGTGGCCCAGCACCGCCGCAAGGTCACTCTCGGACGCCAGATAGAGCCGCTCGTGCAGGGCGCCCAGTCGCTCGGCGCGCAGCCGTACCTGGCTCACCGACTCCTCGCCACTGACCACGAGGGACGGTGTCCCCGCTCCCGCGGCCCAGTGCTGGGCAACGTCCAGCAGCAGCGTTGACTTGCCGACACCGGGCTCGCCGGCCAGCAGCACCACAGCGCCGGGGACAAGACCGCCGCCGAGCACCCGGTCGAGCTCGCTGACCCGGGTCGGTACGGCCTTGGCCGGCGCGGCGCTGATCGTCGCGATCGGCCGCGCCGGCTCGGCCGGCAGCCGCGAGCTGACCACCCGGCCGGACACGACCGGCCCGGTCACCGTGGACTCGATGATCGAGCCCCACTCGTTGCACTCCGGGCAGCGACCGAGCCACTTGGCTGGCTGGTGCCCGCACGCGTCGCAGACGAACGCGGGGCGGGCCGCCTTCGGGGCCGTACGAGAGGTCGTCACCCGGACAAGCTAGCCGGGCGGTACGACAGAACCGTGCATCAGCCCTCGGGCTCGACGTTCTCGTTGGGGATGCCCGACTCGCGGGGTACCGGCGACAGTGGCGTCGCGACCGGCGCTTGCAGCACCAGCGGCGCCGCGCCGTTGCTGAACTCGAAGACGAGGTTCAGCGACATGCCCGGACGGAGCGCCTCGGAAAGGCCGATAGCCTGCAACGACTCCGGGTCGCCAGGCATGAAGCTCGCGTAGCCCAGCGGCGCAAGCTCGATACGGGCGGGTCGCGTGGCCGGCTGCGCCGGCGAGGATTCGGCGGGCGAAGGCTGGACCGACGGCGACGCGGAGCCGGACGGGGCGGCCGAGGCGTTCGAGCCGCCGCCCACGATGGCGACCGAGCTCGCCCAGACCACCTGCTGGTCGGCCAGCGAGGGGTCCGGCTGCTGGCTGCTCACCAACACCGTGACCGCCTGCGTGGTCTCGTTGAACAGGGCGACCTGGAGCGGCGCGTTGGCGCCGGCCGGATAGCCCTCGGTGCCGTTGTAGGTCACCAGTAGGTTGCGGATGAGAACCGTGTTGTTGGAGCTCTGCGCGTTGACGCCCTGGTTCGACGGTTTCTTGAGCGACGTCTCGGCGACCTGCCCGGCGCTGCAGCCCGCGAGCGCCGCGGCGGTCACCGCGGCGACACCCGATACCAGGACAGAGCGGCGGGTTACCAGGGAGCGCATCAGTCGGTCCTCCTCTGACACATGGCGTCGGGATCAGCGTAGAGGGCGGTGATCTGGACCGTGCGTCGACCCGTCCATTCACGCCATCCGGCCGCTGAGCACCAGCAAGAGGACATCGATCAGGGCCACGAGGATGACCGCGCGGAACATCGCCACCGGCCGTCCGCGGGCCCGGCGTGCCGCGTACCAACCGATCGGAAGGACCACGACGGCAGCCGCGGCCGCGGCGATGCCAACCCACGACGGCGGCCCGGGCGGGCCGAAGACCAGCGTGAGTGTCGCGGCCAGAAGCAGACCCGCGGCTGCGATCTGCGACCACGCCGCGCCGATGCGGTGCGGCAGGCCGCGTACGCCGGTCGCGGCGTCGTCGGCGAGGTCGGGCAGCACGTTGGCGAAGTGCGCGCCGCCGCCGAGCAGCGCGCCCGCCGCGACCAGCCAGGCGGGCGGCGTGGGGTGTCCAGGTAGCGCGACCACCACGAACGCCGGCAGCAGCCCGAACGCCACCAGGTACGGGACCACGGACAGCGGCGTGGACTTCAGCGGCCAGTCGTAGAGCAGCGCGAAGATTCCCACCAGCGTGATGCAGATCGTCGCCTTGGCCCCGAACGGCAGGCCCAGGACCGGGATCGCCAGGGCCGAGATCAACCCCGCGATTCCCACGGTACGGCGGGACACCGCCCCAGACGCAACCGGCTTGTCCCAGCGGCGGGCGATCCGATCGCGGTCCGCATCCAGCCAATCGTTGACCCAGCCCACCGCGAGCTGAGTGGCCGCGACCGCGGCGGACACGCCTACGATGCTCCACCCACGGTGGCCCACCCCGATCGCGAGCAGTGTCATGGCGACCGTGACGGCAGCGCCCGGCTCGGGATGGCTCGACTTGAGGAGGGCGACGGCGCGTGACATGAGAGCAGTGTGGTGGTTGCGATCTCCGCATGCCACGCTCGACCAATGGTCACCTTGGAGCGCAACGACCCGCGTCAGTACGACGACCTGGCCGACCAGTGGTGGCGCCCCGGCGGCGGCTTCGAGATCCTGCACTGGCTGGCCAAGGCGCGCGGGGCGCTCGTGCCGCCCGCGGAGCGTACCGGCGCGGTGCTCCTCGATGCCGGCTGCGGCGGTGGGCTGCTTGCCCCGCACGTGCGCGGGCTCGGCTACCGGCACGTCGGCGTGGACCTTCGCCGCTCGGGCCTCGAACAGTCGGCCGTCCGCGGCATCATCCCGGTGGCCGGGGACGTGACCGCGCTGCCGCTGGCCAGCGCCTGCGCCGACGTGGTGGTAGCCGGCGAGATCCTCGAGCATGTCACCGATTTGCGCGCGACCGTGGCGGAGTTGTGCCGGGTGCTGCGCCCCGGTGGACTGCTGGTACTGGACACGGTCAACGACACCGCGCTGGCCCGCTTCATCACGGTGACGGCCGGCGAGTGGCTGGGCATCGCGCCGATCGGCCTGCACGACCCATCACTGTTCGTGGATCCCGAGAGGCTGACCGCCGAGTTCGCCCAGCACGGAGTCAGGCTGCAGGTGCGGGGAGTCCGGCCGACAATGACGGGACTGCTGCGCTGGCTGGTTCTGCCAGGAGGCGCCAAGACCGGCCGGCCGCTGGGCCGGATCGTGCCCACGTGGTCGAAGGCGGTGCTCTATCAAGGCCAGGGTCGCAAGGAGCTCGGTCAAGATCAAGGCCAGGGTCGCAAGGGGCTCTATCAAGATCAAGGCCGAGGTCGCAAGCGAGAGGAATGCCGATGATCGACGAGGCCAGGCGACTGGCGCCCAGGTTCGCGGCCCGCGCCGCCGACCACGACAAGGACGGCTCGTTCCCCGCCGACGACTTCGCCGACCTGCGCCGGTCGGGTCTCTTCGGCCTCATGGTGCCGACCAGGCTCGGCGGTAGCGGCGCCGGATTCGCCGATTATGCCGCCATCGCGTACGAGCTGGCCCGCGGCAACGGCGCCACGGCGCTGATCTTCAACATGCACGCCTCCGTCACCGGCGCGCTGAGCAGCGTCACGGACGAACTCGCCGACGCGCTCGGCCTGCAGCCGGAGGCGCTCGACGCCCGCGACAGCTACCTCAAGGCGGCCGCCAACGGCAACTGGTACGCGGTCGCCATGAGCGAGCGCGGCGCCGGCTCGCGGCTGTCCCAGCTGGCCACCAGTTACGAGAAGACCGGCGACGGTTACCACATCAAGGGCGCCAAGACGTTCTGTTCCGGTGCGGGTCACGCGGACGCGTACCTGGTCGCCGCCCGCAGCGTCGCCGACCAGTCCCAGGTGTCGCAGTTCCTCGTCCCGGCCGGTCCCGGGCTGCGGATCGAGGAGACCTGGGACGCGCTGGGCATGCGGGCCACCGCCTCGCACGACCTGCACGTCGACGTGACCGTGCCGGCCGGCGCGCTGCTCGGCGGCGTCGAGGGGCTCGCGCTGGTCGTGGCTCAGCTGGCTCCGCACTGGATGGTCGCCAGCTACGCGGCCGTCTACGTCGGTGTGGCCCGAGCCGCCGTGGACGCGGCTGTGGAGCACGTCAACGCGCGCAAGCTGGGCCACCTGCCCGCCGTACGCGCGCGCATCGGCCGAGCGGACGCCGCGGTCGCGGCCGCCCACCTGGCCGTGATGGAGGCCGCGCGTCGCGTCGACGAGGCGCCCGGCGACACCGGCACAAACCGGTGGGTCTGGCGCGCCAAGCTGCTGGCCGGCACGACGGCAGCCGAGGTGGCGGCGTCGATGCTCGAGGCCGCCGGCACGTCGGCGATGCGTCGAGGGCACCCGCTGGAGCGGCTCTACCGCGACGCCCGCGCGGGATCTCTGCAGCCCGCGACGTCGGACGTCTGCGCAGACTGGCTGGGTGTCGAAGCTCTCGGCGGCGATCCGGATGCGGAGGGGTCCGCCCCCCGCTGGTAGGGGTAACACCACGACGGCGGGCGAGGCCCGGGGAGGCATATGTGAAGAACACCGCAACCATCGCCGGCGTCGGCACCGCGCTGCCGCCGTCCGCCGTCCAGGACGAGCTGTGGGACGGCTTCTTCGCCCAGCATTATTCGGGCGGCAAGCGGCGCCTCGCCCAACGGATCTTCGCGAATTCCGGTGTCCGCACCCGCCAGGCGGCAGTCAGCCCGCTGCTGGAGGACGTGTCCGACTGGTCCACCGAGCGCCGGATGCGGCGCTACCAGATCGAGGCCGTTCCGCTCGGCAAGGAGGCGGTGAGCCGGGCGCTGACCGACGCCGGCCTCGCCGCCGACGAGCTCGGCCTGTTCGCGGTCTGCTCGTGCACCGGGTACGCCACCCCGGGACTGGACATCCTGCTCGCCCGCGACATGGGCATGTCCCCGTACGTCCAGCGCCTGTTCGTCGGGCACATGGGCTGCTACGCCGCGCTGCCCGGCCTCGGCACGGTCGCCGACTTCGTCGTCGCCCGCAACCGCCCCGCGTTGCTACTCTGCGCCGAGTTGACCAGCCTGCACCTCCAGCCCGCGAGCACCCGCGCGGACATCCAGCAGATCGTCTCCCATGCGCTCTTCGCGGACGCCGCGGCCGCCGTCGTGCTCATCCCGGGCGGCAACCACCGTGGGTACGCCGTGAGCGAGGTAGCCGCCGTCACGGACACCACCACGGCCGACCATATGACCTGGGAGGTCACCGACCTGGGCTTCCGGATGGGCCTGTCGCCGGAGGTGCCGCAGGTGCTGTCGTTACACGTCCGCAAGCTCGTCGATGACCTGCTGACTCGGCACGGTCTCACGGTCCGGGACGTCGACGGCTGGGCGGTGCACCCGGGCGGCCCCAAGATCCTCGACGTGGTCGAGGAGCAGCTGGAACTCGCGCCCGACGCGCTGGGCGCCTCGCGCGGCGTCCTCTCGGCGTACGGCAATTGCTCCTCGCCGACGGTGTTGCTCGTCCTCGATGCGCTGCTGCGCCGCGAAGCGCCGCCACGCCGGGTGGTGATGCTGGCGTTCGGCCCGGGCCTCACTCTCTACGTCACGCTTCTCGAGGGGCCTACGCTGGCCGGGTGAACGGCGACAGAGCCAGGGGCGCGCTGCTCTACGCGCTGTCCGCCGTCCTGCTGGTAGCCGGCGGTGTGTGGTTCTTCCGGGCGGCGCCCACCACCGGTGACGACCCGCGGGTGGCGAGCTGGCGGCGTACCGCCGCCCAGCTCCTGCCGGACCTGCCGCTCCAGGTGACGGCCGACACCATCGTCATGGCCGGCGACATCACCACCGAACGGAGCACGAACGTCGGTGGCGGCTCGTACACGCTGTCGATGGTCTGCCTAGGCGACGGCGGCCACGTCCGGGTACGGCTCAGTTCGGTCGGCGACGACTCGGGCCGAGCCGTGGCGTGCACGCCGGATCCGGCGTCCGTGACGCTCAACGTGGCGCTGGCCGCGGACTTCTTCATGCTGATATCGGGGGAGACCGGCGGGGCTACCGCGGTCTTCCGCTGGCGCCTCGACCGCGCGCGCGGTCTCTGAGGGCTACAGCCGCGCCAGGTCCGGGCGGAACGATTCGATCGACTTGGTCCGTAGCACCGTACGGACGATTTCGCCGCCCCGGTTCACCAGCAGCGCGGCGGCGGTGCCGTCCGGAGTGCCCAGATGGAGGTCCTTCCGCAGCTCGGCGGTCGGGTCGCGGAGCGCGCGTACCGTCTTGCCTTGCGCCTGCGGCGTCGCGCCGGTGGGCGGGGTGATCCCGGTGGACGGAGGCGCGGTCGAGGAGACGGTGACGACCGCGATGTCCGGGCGTACCGCCGCGGTGGTGTCGGCCACCAGCTGTGCGCAGTCGCAACCGTCAGTGACCAGGACGACCGCCGGCAACTGGGCACTTAGCGCGACATTCTGCCCATCCGTGCCCACCAACTCGAGGGCGGGGAGGCTCCCGCCGGGGCCGTCAGCCGTGCTGGCGGTGCCCGGCGTGTTGGGCGAGCCCGGCGGCCCCGGCCACGCCGAGGCGAACAGACTGGCCACCGTCACGAGGACGGCCATCGAGATGACGAGTACGGGTGCCTTGACGGCGGCTGCACCGACCCGACGGAGCCGGCGGATCGCCGGTCGGGCCGCGAACTGCTGCCAGCGGCTGCGTTTCCCGGCTTGGCGAAGCTCGGCACGGATCGCCTCGACCTCGTCATCCAGCTCGGAGAGATCGTCCGGGATGACGATGACGCCCCACTCCTCGGGCAGGTCGGGCAGGTCGTCAGAAGAGCCGCCGTCCGGCGACCAATCACCGCCGTTGTCGCTTCGACTAGCCACTTTCCACCCTCCCCCTTGGCCGACCAATGTCGCGTCGATCGGGGACCATGGTTCAGCCTCTCTCACCCTGAGCCGGACCGCTAGTAGTGGGAGGTTCCGGACCAGAGCGATAAGCCTGACCTCACAAAGACGGCAGGTCCGGAATTCCCGACTCGCTAGGTCTGGTAGTCACGTTTTCATCACGCTGTGTAACTGAGGCAGCTCCTTGCCCGCGTGTCAAGCGGTAGAAAGACCTCTCACAGGGCCTCTGAGCTGCACTAACAGTGACGGGCAGGGTGAGACATCGCTGCCGGAGCGTGTTACCCTAGACACAGCGAAAGGGGTTTCGAACCTATGGTTTTCAGTGTCGGCGAGACCGTTGTTTACCCCCACCACGGGGCCGCACTCATCGAGGCAATCGAGACTAGGGTCATCAAGGGCGAGGAAAAGCTGTATCTCGTTCTGCGTGTCGCCCAGGGCGACCTGACGGTTCGGGTGCCCGCTGAGAACGCCGAGATCGTCGGCGTGCGCGAAGTGGTCGGCGAAGAAGGTCTGGGCAAGGTCTTCGACGTCCTCCGCGCACCGCACACCGAGGAGCCGACCAACTGGTCGCGGCGATACAAGGCCAATCTCGAGAAGCTCGCCTCGGGTAACCCGTTGAAGGTTGCCGAGGTCGTTCGTGACCTCTGGCGTCGTGAGCGTGAGCGTGGTCTCTCGGCCGGGGAGAAGCGCATGCTCGCCAAGGCCCGCGACATCCTTGTCGGCGAAGTTGCCCTCGCCGAGAAGAGCACGAAGGACGAGGCCGAAGTGCTCCTCGACAAGGTCTTGACCGAGGCCTGACGTACCCACCTACCCACCATCCCTGCATCACCCTGAACAGGACCGCGACGTGACCGCGCAGCTCAACCCGCGCGGTGACGTCGCGGTCCTCGTTCCAGCGGCCGGTGCGGGCGTACGGCTCGGTTCGGGCGGACCCAAGGCGCTGCGCCTGTTGGATGGGGAACCCCTCCTCGTGCACGCCGTCCGAAGGGTGGCAGCGGCTCCCTCGGTCCGGCTGATCGTGGTCGCCGCGCCGTCCGCCGAGATCGATGCGGTACGCGCGCTGCTGGCCCCGATCGCACCGGTGACGGTCGTGGCCGGTGGCGCCGAACGGCAGGAGTCCGTGGCGATCGCGCTGGCGGCCGTACCGGATGAGATCGAGATCGTGCTGGTGCATGACGCGGCGCGCGCGCTGGCACCGCCCGAACTGGTCGAATCGGTCGCGGCCGCCGTTCGCGGCGGCAGCCCGGCGGTGATCCCGGTGCTACCGGTCGTGGACACCGTCAAGCAGGTCGGGCCGGACGGGATCGTGCTCGCCACGGTCGATCGATCCGCGCTGCGGAGCGTGCAGACCCCGCAGGGTTTCCGGCACAAGGTGCTCGCCGCCGCCCACGCGTCGGCGTCTGATCCGACCTCCACCATGACCGACGACGCCGGCCTGGTCGAACGGGCCGGCGTCGAGGTGACCTGCGTGCCCGGCTCGGAGCGGGCGTTGAAGATCACCCGGCCGCTCGACCTCGTCCTCGCCGAGGCGCTGCTCCGCGTACCCTGACGGCCGTGCCGTCCTTGTCATGCCCTCGTGGCCCTCGCTTCGCTCGGTGCGCTCGGTCATGACGGTGCCGTCCTTGTCATGCCCTCGTGGCCCTCGCTTCGCTCGGTGCGCTCGGTCATGACGGTGATCAATCCCAGGGTGGGCATCGGCACCGATGTGCACGCGTTCGAGCCCGGCCAGGCGTGCTGGGTCGCCGGCCTGTTCTGGGACGGTGAACCGGGCCTCGCCGGGCATTCCGACGGCGACGTGGCCGCGCACGCGGCCTGCGACGCGATGTTCAGCGCGGCCGGGCTCGGCGACCTGGGCAGCAATTTCGGCACGGACCGACCGGAGTGGGCCGGCGCCCCCGGCGTGGTACTGCTGGCCGAGACCGCCAAGCGGCTCCGGCTCAGCAATATCGCGGTGGTCAATGTGTCGATCCAGGTCATTGGCGTGCGACCGCGGATCGGTACCCGCCGCGAGGAGGCGCAGCGCGTGCTCTCCGAGGCGGTCGGCGCCCCCGTGACGATCTCCGGCACGACCACCGATGGTCTCGGCTTGACCGGCCGCGGCGAGGGCCTGGCCGCGATCGCGATAGCGCTCGTGGCCGAGCGCCCTGCGTCGCAGGACCGGGCCGAGGCGGCGGCCGACGAGGCGTAAATCGCGCTGCCCGATCTCGCGGCGGTCGGGCTTTCGCGGCGCCTGGGCTCCGCGGCTTGGGATGGTCGCCCGCAACCCGACCGAGATGATCGTCCGATCGGTCGCCTACGCTCGAAGTGTGTCCGCCACCCCGCCCCCGCCATCCCCCGAGCCGGAGACGACCCCGGAGGAGTTCCGGCAGCGGGCCCTGCTCTTCGCCGATCTAGGCCGCTACGACGACGCGGCGGACGAGGTCGCCGCCGGCCTCGCGGCCGCACCGACCGACGCGGCCTTGCTGGCCACGCTCGCTCGGGTCCACCTGGCGGCGGACCAGCCGGCCGAGGCACTGGTCGCGGCCGATCGGGCCGTCGCGGCCGCCCCGGGCACGATCAACCCCCTGGTGGTACGCGCCATGGCGCTGGCCGACAGCAGCCGGTACGCCGACGCCGCACGGGCCGCCACCGAGCTGATCCGTCGCTGGCCCGATGATCCGTACGCGCAGCGCACCGGCGCGGCCCTGCTCAGCGAGGCGCGCAACGGCCAGGAAGCGCTCAACGCCGCCTGGAACGCCGTCCGCGTCGCACCGAACGAGGCCGAGGCCCACCTGGTGCTGGCCGTGGTTGCCGCCCGCCTGCGGCTGTTCGAC
The DNA here is from genome assembly GCA_036001925.1 of Actinoplanes sp. Lineage (GTDB taxonomy): Bacteria > Actinomycetota > Actinomycetes > Mycobacteriales > Micromonosporaceae > Actinoplanes. Next base: position 2,701 of record DASYTU010000196.1, on the reverse strand, counting down.
CTGGCGCAGCGGGCCTACGGCGAGGCCCTCGACCTGGACGCCGACATCGGCGAGGCACCGCGCGACGTAGGGATCGTTCGGCTGGAACGCCGGCGCTGGGCCCGAGCCCTCGAGAACCTCGCCGATGACGCCACGCTCGACCCGCCGCCCACCGCTGCCGCTCCGGGTGCACCTGGCGGTTCGCCGCCCACCCCGTCCGACGGCGTGGCTCGCGAGACGCCGTACCCTTCGCCCTTCCCGCGCCCATATCGGACCCCGGACGCGGCTGACAGGTCAGCAGTGGGCGATGCGCCGGACCTCGATCCGTTCCCGGATACACCACCGCGAGGTGGGTTCGTACCGCCGACCGTGAGCCGCCCGTCCAAGCCGGTGCTTGATCCGTCCGAGGATTCGACCGGCGCGGTCCGCCAGGCTGTCCTGTACGGCGCGACCGGCACCCTCATCGCGGCCGCGTTGACCGCGCTGATGACCGTCGCCAGCCCCGGTGCGTCCCGCGTCTGGGCCGGAATGATCGGCGCCATCCTGATCGTCGCGGGCCCTATCTGGCTGTCCCGCCGCCTCACCGAACCGACGTCGAATGCCCTGTCCCGGCTCCGTTCCCAGGACCGTCGGCTGGCAATAGCCGTCTACGCGACCGTCGCAGCCCAGGTGCTGATCCTGACCTACGCCGTGATCGGCGGCCCGATCCCGTTGATCGCCGCAATGGTGGTGCCGGCCACGGCCGTTGCCTTGGCGCTGACCCGACACCGGTAGCCCAGCCAACAAGCACCAGGCCCCCGACGGCCGCCACTTCATCTGCATGCAGCAGGCCAGCGTCCGGCCGGTGCCGGGTGGTCTGCATGGCTACCGCCAATGCCAGAACCGGCCGATTCCTCCGGGTGCTCAAGGCTAGGAGCTGCCCAACTCAAGATCTTGGAGCAGCCGCCTTTCACCCATCGTCACCACCGACCCGGGCCGGCCTCGGAATGCGGCCGCCTTTCACCCGCCGTCACCACCCGACCAACCCCGGCCGGCCTGGGCGGAAGATCGGTGGTGCTCCAGCGCCACCCATCTTCCGCGCAGCAAGACGCCCCGCCGTAGCGGTCGCGGAACGTAGGAGCGGCAGCCGGGTGGGGCGAAGCCCCATCGGCCGCGCCCACCTTGATCCGGCCGGCGGCGCGGCGGTGCCGCCGCTTGCGATTTCGCGACCTGGCCGAGCTGAACGTGTTGGAGACCAGCCAGTATCGGGACGACCAGCCCTGTGACGGCAACGGCGTCGGCCGCGATCAGGTCGTCGCCGGGTGCTGGGAGCGGCTGGACCCCGGGGACGCACGCTGCTCGGGACCCAGCAGCGGCGCTGGCCTGCTGGCGTGGCGGGCCGGGATCGGCTGGTGGTCGCCGAAGGACGGGCTGCGTAGCGCCGTTGTGGCTGGCGGGGTTGGGACCGGAACGGCGATCGCGTCGCAAGGCGCGCTGCAGCAGAGCGGCGACGGCCGCTACCTCTTGGCCGCCGACGCCGGCGCACGATCGCGCCGGCGGTGGCCTGATGGCCGACGGGCGGGTGGTGCTGCGCCTGGGCCCCGTAACCAATCCCATCCACGGCATGGCCGGATGCGACCACAAACGGCTTATGAACGGCAACTGCGGATATGCCCATAGGCATATCCGCAGTTCAGAACCTGTTGGGACGGCGGGATTTGATCCCCATCCGGGATCGTTTGTCAACTGGGTGGCCGCTGGCGTTGTTCTGCCTGGTTGCCGTTGGGGCGGTGCCGCGGCCGTGTACTTGACGCGTTTGCGCTACCTGCCGACGATCGGGGGTGGGGAAGGTCGCCTCGTTTGTCGGCGCCGCGTGCGCTTGACCTGTGATGTCCCATAAGGACTTGCTGAGGGGCCGTCCCCTTCGGGGCTTTGCGCGAGCGACGACGGGCGCGCACGTCGGCGGTGACCTCCCAGTTCTCAGCGATGATCTTCTTGGCCTGTTCGGGGGCGACGGGTTCGCCGGTGGTGTCGCAGATGACGTAGGGCATGTGCCGGTGCATGACGGTTCAGGCACGTTCGGCCAACCGGGCCGCGACCACGCACAGCGCCTTGAGATGGTTCGCCCCGCGTTCGACCATCTGCGTGTGGTAGATCTTCGCCAGTTGAGGGTCCTGTTTGCGGGCGTGGTCAGCGGCGCTGATCAGAGTTGACCGCAGCAGCCGGGAGCCGGCCTTGGACATTGGCCGGCCCTTGCGGTCAGCGTCCCCGGTTTCCGAGGCGCGCGGCGTTAAGCCCAGGTAGGACTTGAAATGGGCGCCGGTAGGGAACCGCGACGCGTCACCGATGACCGCGGCCAGCGCGGGACCGCCGACCTCACCCAGACCGGGCAAGGTGCGGGCGAGCTGGCCCGGGTCGGCCCACCGGTAAGCGGTTTCCCGTTCCGGCGCGTGGATCGCCTGCTCCGCCTCGATCGTCCCGGAGCAGCCGTACCTCGGTGGCGACCTTGGCGGCAAGGTCAGCAAACGCCACCGCCGGATGATCACCATAGAGGTCAACCGCGGCCTGCGCCGCGGTCAGCCACTGCTCGGTCCTGGTACCGGGCGCTACGGCGCCGAAGCCAGCGAACCCGTGCCAACTGGAACCGCATGAACCGACTTGCAGCTCGATGGTTGCCACCCGTCCGCGTGATGCACCCCTACCGGACGCACGGGGTCGATGGCAAACACCCGAGGCAGGAGCC
>DASYTU010000195.1:0-3006 GCA_036001925.1 Actinoplanes sp. | reverse complement strand
CGCTCCGCCGAGCTGGCCGGCGCCGTGGGCGCGTATGACGGCTACGCCCGCAACGCGGAGGCGCACAAGCGGGTGATGCGCAAGCACGCCGCTGCGAACGACGCGATCCGCCCGCAGGGCGCGGTCGCGACCGAGATCGTCCGTGAGGCCACCAAGCAGTGGCAGAGCGGCAACACGATCGGCGAGAAGAACGGCTGGCGCAACGCCCAGGCCTCGGTGCTCGCGCCTACGGGCACGATCGGCTTGATGATGGATTGCGACACCACCGGTATCGAGCCCGACCTGGCCCTGGTCAAGTTCAAGAAGCTCGTCGGCGGCGGCTCGATGCAGATCGTCAACCAGACCGTGCCCCGCGCGCTGCGCAGCCTCGGCTATCCCGAGGAGCAGGTCGAGGCGATCATCGAGTACATCTCCGAGCACGGCCACATCGTGGACGCGCCCGGCCTCAAGCCCGAGCACTACACCGTCTTCGACTGCGCGATGGGCGAGCGGTCCATCGCCCCGATGGGCCACGTCCGGATGATGGCGGCCGTCCAGCCGTTCATCTCCGGCGCCATCTCCAAGACCGTCAACATGCCGGAGTCGGCGACAGTCGAGGACATCGAGGAGATCCACTACCAGGGCTGGAAGCTCGGCCTCAAGGCGCTCGCGATCTACCGCGACAACTGCAAGGTCGGCCAGCCGCTGTCCGCGGCGAAGAAGAGCAAGGCGGCGGCCGAGACGGAGAAGGTGGTCGAGAAGGTCGTCGAGTACCGCCCGGTCCGCAAGAGGCTGCCGAAGAAGCGGCCGTCGGAGACCGTCTCGTTCTCGGTCGGCGGCGCCGAGGGCTACCTCACCGCGTCGTCGTACCCCGACGATGGCCTCGGCGAGGTCTTCCTCAAGATGTCGAAGCAGGGCTCCACGCTGGCCGGCGTCATGGACGCCTTCTCGGTGGCCATCTCGATCGGTCTCCAGTACGGCGTGCCGCTCGAAACGTTCGTCAGCAAGTTCACCAACATGCGCTTCGAGCCGGCCGGCATGACGGACGACCCGGACATCCGCATGGCGGCGTCGGTGATGGACTACATCTTCCGTCGCCTGGCGCTGGACTTCCTGCCGTACGACACCCGGGCCGAGCTTGGCATCTTCACCGCCAAGGAACGGGCCGCCCAGATCCAGGCCGAGGCCGAGGCCGCGAACGTGGATCTGGCCGGCATGGCGGCTTCCGCCCCGGTGTCCGCGCCGGCCGGCGCCGCGGCCGCGCCGGCAGCGCCGGCACCGGCCGAGGCCGAGAAGGAGGCGCCCGCATCGGTCGGCTCCTCGACCGAACTGCTCGAGGTCGTGCTCGGCACGTCCGCCGACGCGCCGCTGTGCTTCACCTGCGGCACGAAGATGCGCCCGGCGGGCAGCTGCTACGTCTGCGAGGGCTGCGGCTCGACGTCCGGCTGCAGCTGATCCCATAAGCGTCGCCCGCAACGGGTGCCCCCGGCTTGTCGCCCCGGGGGCACCCGTTTGCCGATGGGGTGCGCCATCGCCGCGGGATGCGCCCGGACAGCGGCCGACAACGCGACGTGCGCCCGGAGAGCGACAGACCAACGCGACGTGCGCCCGGACAGCGGCCGACAACGCGACGTGCGCCCGGAGAGCGACAGACAAACGCGACGTGCGCACGGCCAGCGGCCGACAACGCGACGTGCACCCGGAGCGCGGCAGACAAACGCGACGTGCGCCCGGACAGCGGCAGACAACGCCAGGTCCGACCGGACAGCGGGCCGACAACACGAGGCCGCGCCTACCGCGCCGGGCGCGTCGCCAGCCATGCGCCGAAGTCGTCCGGCGTACGGACGCCGTGCTCGAGTACGGCCGAGTAGATCTCGAAGCCGCTCACCTCGTCCGGATACTCCGGGCGGCGGTGCCACACGTCCTTGATCCGCAGGATCGCGAGCCGCTGCTCGTCGGTCAGCCGTTCCCGCAGGGCCTCGTGCCACGCGGTGACGTGAGCATGGTCGTCGTACAGCCAGATGGACAGGTCGATCCGCCAGCCGCCCAGCGTCATCGGCACGTGGTAACGCTCGTCGCGCCGCTCGCCGCTGGGGGAGCGCGGCCCGCGTTCGTCCGCGTAGCGGAACGCGGTCACGCCCGGGATGTCGACCGCCCGGTGTAGCAGGTCCAGTACGTCGTGCGGCGAGTACGACGGTCCGCCGAGCAGCATGACGTCCAAGTCCCGCCACACCATCAGTCCGGACACGAAGCTTCCGGTCACGCTGAGGGGACCCAGCGGCGCGAGCGAGGCCAGCACGTCCCGAGCCCCCGCCTGCAGGGCCTGCTGGCGGCCGACGAGATCGGTCACGTGCCGAGCCTAATCAGTGCCGCTGACCGCTTTAACGTATAAGTTCGACCGGTGAGCATCGACCTCGACCTTCCCCGGCTGGACACTGCCAAGGTTTCGGTCGGCGTCACGTTCGCCACCAACGGCCTGGCGTACGCGGGCTGGCTGGCCCGCGCGCACGCCTCGCGCGACGACCTGAACCTGTCCCCGGCCGGCTTTGGCCTGCTGCTGCTCTGCCTTTCCGCGGCCGCGATCGCCGCGATCCAGTTGGCCGGCCCGCTCGTGCAACGGATCGGCCCGGCCCGCGCGGTCCTGCTGGGCAGCATGTCCGTGGTGCTCGGCCTACTCGGGCTCGGCACCGGGACGGCGTTCGGCTCGGTTCCCGTGGCCGGGGTCGGCCTGGTGCGGGCCGGCATGGGTAACAGCACGTGGGACGTCGCGATGAACGTCGAGGGCGCCGACGTCGAGCGCCGCCTCGCCCGGACCGTCAGGCCCCGCTTTCACGCCGGCTTCAGCCTCGGCACGGTCGTCGGCGCGGGGGTCGGCGCCGCGGCCGCGTCCGTCGGCCTGTCGCTCTCGGCTCAGCTGTTCATCACGGCCGGGCTCACGGCCGGCGTGATGGTGGCGATGGTGCGGCGGTTCCTGCCGCACACGGCCCTCCCGCACGAGGAACGCCGGTCGGTCAGCGCGCTGCAAGC
>DASYTU010000194.1:0-44794 GCA_036001925.1 Actinoplanes sp. | reverse complement strand
GGCCGTCGCCGGACAGTGCAGGGTGGCTGAACCGCCGCCCGCCAGCCCCGATCGCGTTGCCCGACGCGTCGAGGTCCAGCCGCGTGAGGCCGCCGGTCGCGACGTCGTAGTCGTAGACGGCCTGGGCGTCCGGGTTGTCGGCAAGGCGGTAGTTGGCGACGAACGCGACGTGCGTGCCGCCGGCGGCCATCGTGGAGTCGAAGTGCGCGTCGAGCGGGTACTTCTTACCGCCGAACGTGAGCTCGGTGGGCGCGGTCACGTAGGTGCGGTCGTCCGCGACCGGCGCGGTGAGCTTGCCGTCGGTGCCGAGGCGCAGGTTGACGACCTCGACCCAGCCTGTGTTGGTATCGGGCGGCCCCGCTGCCGCCGCGGCCGTCGGCGCGGAGAACAGGATCACACTGTTTCGGGGCTTGTCGTAGGAGATGCGCCGACCGTCGGCCGAGATGTGCGGGTTCTCGGGATCCCACTCGTCGTTGGTGCTGATCTTCGTGAACCGGCAGGTCGCGTTCAGCGTTCCGTCGCCGTCCGGGTCGCGGTCGCAGACCATGATGCTGCTGGCGACCTCCGACTCGTACGAGATGTTGAACGCCGTGGTGCGGAACGCCACGAACCGCCCGTCCGCCGAGATCGACGGCTGGTCGCTGTCGCCGCGGGCCGGCACGATGTGGTCTGTGCCGTCCTCCTGCGGCACGAAGCCGTGTGAGATCAGCGTGGTCGTGCCGAGCTTCGTGTCGCGGACGTAGACGTCCTCGTCCGGTGCGCTCTCCGCGAGGCCGCCGTCCACGTCCTGCGAGACGTTGAGCTTGTCCACCGGATCGAACGGCTCGTCGGTGGTGAACGCGACGTATCGCCCATCGGCCGAGATCGCCGGCTCGCGGCTGTCGTGTGTGGACTGCTCTTCGCCGGTGCCGATCGAGACGCGTTGCGTGCCCGTGTCGGTCTCCGCCGCCGCCGAGTCGTTGGCGAACGTGAGGCTCACGATTACCGCGGCCGCGCCGATCACAGCGGCAAGTCCGCCGGCCAGCGTCATCCGATGAGCAACAGGGCGCTGCCTAGGCACAGCATCTCCTCGCGTCGGGTTGTGTCTGTCGACGCTAGGCGACCTTTCCCCTGGTCATTCAGTGTCGCGGGGCGGCCTGCAGGGCAGCCGCGGCTGCACTTTTGGGAAGGCGGTCGCGCCCGCCCGGGTACCCCCGTGTCCGTGTCGCTCCTGCCTTCATCCATCCACACTCATCGTCCATGGGTGTGTCTGTGGCATTGAGCGACGAATCGCTCGACGTGGTCCCCGGCGAGGAAGCGGTGTGCACGGTCACCGTGCGCAACACGGGTAGCGTCATCGACCAGATCAATGTGGACGTTGTCGGGCCGGCTGCGGCCTGGTCCGTGGTGGAGCCGCCCGTGCTCAACCTCTATCCGGGTGACCTGGCGGAGGCGCGGGTATACCTGCGGCCGCCCCGTGCCTCGACGCCTGGTGCGGGCGACCTGCGATACGGCGTGCGGGCGACGTCGCTCGAGGATCCGCACGGCTCCGCCACGGCAGAGGGCACCGTGGTCATCGCGCCGTTCACCGAGCTGCGCGTGGCGCTCGTCCCGCAAATCTCGCGGGGCAGCCGGCGTGGCAAGCACAAGATCGATGTGTCCAACCTGGGCAACGTCGCCGTCGGCACGCAGATCCAGGCGGTGGACCCGGACGACGCGCTGGTATTCACGATCCCGCGCCCGGCCGTCGTGGCGGCGCCCGGAGTCGTGACGCAGAGCCGGCTGGCCGCCGTGCCCCGGCGCAAGTTCTGGACCGGCAAGCAGCAGGCCAAGCCTTTCCAGGTGGTCGTGCAGCCCGAGCGCGGTGTGGCCAGCACGGTCGACGGCACGTTCGAGCAGGAGCCGATCGTGCCACGATGGGCGGTCGCGACGGTGGCGGCCGCGGTGGCGCTCGGGGTCGTCCTCGCCGCCCTGTGGTTCACGCTCGTCAAGCCGGCGGTCTCCTCCGCGGCCACCGAGGCGGCCGAGGCAGCCGCGTCCAAGGCGGCAGCCACCAAGGAAGCATCCGATTCCCAGTCGACGGGCGGTGGTTCGTCGGCCGCCGGAGATCCGTCGGCCTCGCCGTCGGTGTCGACCACTCCGACGAAGAAGCCCGAACCCGGGTCGCCCGGCAACCCGCTTCTCGCGCCGACCGCGTTCCGGATCCAGACCGACGCGGCGCCGAGCACCACGTTCAAGACGTTCACGTTCGCGGGCCAGCCGAACAAGCCGCTCGACGTCACCGACTTGCAGCTGCAGAACCCGGCGGCGGACAGCGGTTTCCTCGAGGTACGCCGCGGCGACCAGGTCGTGTACCGGGCCGGCCTGGACAACTTCCGCGACCTCAGCCAGCCGTACGTCACGCCGGTGCGGTTCGCGAAGGGACAGAAGGTCACGGTGGCGATCCAGTGCATGAACCCGGCGCCCGAGAAGCGCCGCTGCAGCGCCGCCGTGACCGTTGTCGGCAAGACGTCCTGACGCAGTTGGCGCCGGGGGCGGATCCGCCCCCGGCGCCGGTTCAGACCAGGCCCTTGCTTCCCGCAGTTCAGATCAGGCCTTCGCTTTGCGGAGTTCAGTTCGGCCTTCGCATTGCGGAGTTCAGTTCGGCCTTCGCTTTTCAGCTCAGGCCTTCGCTTTTCAGATCAGGCCTTCGCGCAGCGCGTAGGCCACCGCGTGCGAGCGGTTGCGCAGCTGCAGCCGGGTGGTGACGTCGTGCAGAACCGTCTTGATCGTCCGCTGCGAGTACGACAGCCGGGTCGCGATCTCGGCTGTGTCGAGGCCGTCGGCTACGAGACGCAGGACCTCAACCTCGCGGTCCGCAAGAACAGCAAACGACAAACCCCGCGGCGCGAGCACTTGCCGCTGCAACTGCCCGACCTGGTTGAGCAACCGGCAAAGCAGATCCGGAGGTACGGCGGCCTCACCGGCCGCAGCCGAGCGGATCACCGCGACCAGCCGGTCCGGTGTCGCCTCGGCCCGACGGATGAGTGCGGCCACGCCGGCCTCGATCGCCGAGACCAACGAGCCGTCGTCCACCTCCACCACCATCAGAACCACGCTGGTTCCGCGCTGCCGCAGCGCCCGGATCGCGCGCAATGACGGCTCCGCAACGCGGTCGGCCACCACGAGCGAGACGGTCGCCTTGTCGGCGTCGGCGCCCTCGAGCACCAGCACCTCGGGTCGTGGCTTCAATTGGCTGGCGACCCCGGCCCGCGAGATCGGGTCGTCAGCGTGAATGTAGGTCTTGATCCGTTCCATCGTTCGTTCGGTCCCCTCCGCACGCCCCCACGGCAATGCAGCGGAAAGAGTGCCGGGAGTGGCTCAGCGCCGACTCAACAGGGACTCAACGGCCATTTCCCAGCACTTATCACGTACCTTCCCTGGGTTGTGCCGGGTGGACTTCCATCGCGCCAAAGAATGTTCTGAGCTGTGATGACGGGCCGACTACGCCGCGTTTGCCGAAGCGCAAATGGGCGCACAGGACGGTCTGACCAGCGGAGGCAGAATCGGCCGTTCGGCTGACTCTCGTTGCGCTTTTCGCCTGTAGCGGCTAGATCGTTCGGGCCCTCGGCTCATAACAGATCAACCTGGCGTGCGGTCGTTGTCCACAGGCCCGGTGTTATCCACAGCTCGCCGACCTCCCGGTTGCACGCCCGTGCGGCCGGCCGCGACGGTGTGAGCCCACCCCGCTCGCTCCGCCGCTGGAGGCTCCGATGTCCGCCCGTACCTCGGTCCGATCCGGGCCGCGCCTGCCACTCGTGGTGACTGGCGATCCGGACGTCCTTGACGATCTGCTGCGACTGGCCGCCGCCGGCGGCACGGACGTCAACGTCGCGCCGGATCCGGCTGCAGCGCGACCGCGCTACGGCGCGGCGCCGCTGGTCATGATCGGCGCGGACCAGGCAGACGCGTGCCTGCGAGCCCGGCTGCCGCGCCGCCCGCGGGTGATCATCGTCGGTCGCTCGCCGGCCGTGGAAGCCGCCTGGGACGTGGCCGAGCTGCTCGGCGCCGAGCACGTGGCGGTGTTGCCGACGGCGGAGCCGTGGCTGGTGGACCGCTTCGCGGAACGCCTCGACGCCCACAACGTCGGCCGGGTGCTGGCCGTCATCGGTGGCCGCGGCGGCGCGGGCGCGAGCATCCTGGCCGGCGGTCTCGCGGTGACCGCGGTGGGGGCTGGCCTGCGTACGCTCCTCGTCGACGCGGATCCCTTGGGCGGCGGCCTGGACCTGGTCCTAGGTTGGGAGCAGGTCGACGGCCTGCGCTGGCCGGCACTGATGGGCGCGGGCGGCCGGGTCGATCCGCCGGCGTTGCTGCGAGCCCTGCCGCATCGTGGCGACCTCGTGCTGCTGTCGTTCGCCCGGGACTCCTCGAACGGCGACGCGCTCCTCGCCGTTCCCGGTGAAGCCATGGCCGTGACGCTGGACGCAGCCCGCCGGGGCCGCGATGTGATCGTCGCCGACCTGCCTCGACAGCTCGACGACGCCGCCACGCTGGCGCTGCAGGCTGCGGACCGGGCCATCCTCGTGGTCCCGGCCGAGCTGCGGGCGACGGCCGCGGCGGCCCGCGTCGCCGCCGCCGTCAGTCTGCACTGTGAGGACCTGTCGGTCGTGGTCCGCGGCCCGGCGCCCGGTCGGCTGAAAGCGCGAGAGGTCGCCCGGGCGCTCGGGCTGCCGCTCGCTGGCTCGTTGCGCCCGGAACCGAGCCTGTGCCAAGCGCTTGAACGAGGCGAGGCGCCCACGGCAACCGGACGTGGCCCCCTGGCGGAGCTGTGCCGCCGCCTCATCACCGACCTGACCGCCGGCAAGCGCACGGAGACGGCGGCATGATCGCGTTCTCGGCGCGGCCGTCCGCCGCATTGCCCAACCCCGCAGACGCGGTTGGCCCGGTGGCGAGGCTTAGTGGTGCTGGGTCTCCGCTCGACGGTGCCGGGTCGCGGCTCGGGTCGCGGCTCGATGGTGCCGCTGGATCGAAGCTGGCTGGTGCTGCTGTGTCGCGCCTGGCCGGCGGCATTGCGGAGCGGGTGCGGCAGCAGTTCGCGGCCGACGGCATGGACGCCACTCCGGCGGCGGTCGTCACGGCCGTCCGGCGTGAAACCGGCGCCGCCGTGCTCGGCGACACCGCGGTGCTGCGGCTCGCCGACCAGATTCACGACCAGCTCGTCGGTGCCGGACCGCTGGCCCCGCTGCTGGCCGACCCCACGGTCACGGATGTGCTGGTCAACGGCGTGCGGGTCTGGGTGGACCGTGGTGCGGGGCTGCAGCGCGAGGCCGTATCCATCGGCGACGCCGACGACGTACGCCGGCTTGCCCAGCGATTGGCGGCCAGCTGCGGGCGCCGGCTCGACGACGGCCAACCGTACGCGGACGCGCGACTGCCCGACGGCACCCGCCTGCACGCCGTCCTGCCGCCCGTCGCGACGACCGGCCCGTACCTGTCGCTGCGCACGTTCCGTCAGCGCCCGTTCAGCCTGGACGACTTGGTTGGACAGGGAACGGTGCCCGCCACGGTGGCGCCTGTGCTCTCCGCCATCGTCGCCGCCCGGCTCGCTTACCTCGTCGCGGGCGGTACGGGATCTGGCAAGACCACGTTGCTGGGTACGCTGCTCGGCCTGGTGCCGCCGACCGAGCGGATCGTGCTGGTCGAGGACGCCGCCGAGCTGCGCCCGCTGCACCCGCACGTCGTCGCCCTGCAGGCCCGCACCTCGAACGTGGAAGGCGCGGGCGCCATCGGCCTCACCGACCTGGTCCGCCAGGCGCTGCGCATGCGCCCCGACCGCCTCATCGTCGGCGAATGCCGCGGCGCCGAGATCGTCGACCTGCTCGGTGCCCTGAACACGGGGCACGACGGCGGCGCGGGCACGCTGCACGCGAACTCCGCCGCCGATGTTCCGGCCCGCCTCGAGGCCCTCGGCATGCTGGGTGGCCTGCCGCGTGCGGCGTTGCATGCGCAGATCCTGGCCGCGCTGCAGGTCGTGCTGCACGTCCGCCGGTCGAAGCAGGGCCGCCTCCTTGAGTCGATCAGCGTGCTGCTGCCCGCGGGTGAACAGCACCTGGCCACAGTCGTCCCCGCGTGGCAGCGAGGTCACGGTCCCGGACCGTCTGCGGAGGCCCTGGCTAGTCTCATCGCCCGCCGCGGCGTCCGGGTCCCCGCGATCCTCGAGCCGCCGGATTCACCCCGACCGCAGCTCACGTCGCGAACGCCGAGTGTTCCGGGGCCGCGAGTGCTGGATCCAGCAGGCGCCGGCCCGGCGTCGCGCGTGATGGCGTCCCGGCGGGACACGTCTGCGGGCGGGTCGGACGTGTCGGCTCTCAGCTCGACAGGAGTTCGGCCGTGATGCCTACGGGCTGGGTGCTCGGCGCGTGTCTCCTTGCCGGTGCGGTCGTCGTGGCGTGGCCGTCCGGCACTACCCGGCAGAGGTTGTGGACGCCTCGCATCCAGACACGATTCGAATGGCCCAGGGTCGACCGCGTCACCCTGCGGGCGTGTCGCGACTTCCTCGCCGACCAGCCGGCACGCCGCCTCATCACGCTGGCGGCCGGGGCGTCCGGCGTAGTCGGCTGGCTCGCTGGCGGACCGGTCGCGAGCCTGATCTGCGCCGTTTACGGAGCGCTGGCCTCCCGAGCCGTCACACGAAGGGCGCAGAAGGCGCGCAACGCCGCTGTGCGAGCCCGGAGCCTCGACGAGTTGTGCGCCCTTGCTGCGGACTTGCGGGCCGGCCTGCCTCCATCAAGGGCCGCCGAGTCGCACTCGATCATCCTTGGGAGCACAGACGGTCCGCTCGGCCCGAGCCGGCCGGGTTCCCGTACGGATCCACGGGCCGCGTCTGTCGCACCGGCTGCGGGGGAGCGGGTGTCCAGCACGTCGCAACATGCGATCTGCGCCGAACAGCAGATCGCCGGACTGACCGCGGCCGTCTGGCGGCTCGCCGAGCGCACCGGCGCGCCCGCCGCGGAACTCCTCGAACGGATCGAGGCCGACGCCCGCGGCGCGGATCGGGCTAAGGCATCGGCGGCGGCCCAGGCGGCCGGCGCGCAGGCCACCGCCTTGTTGCTGGCGGCGTTGCCGCTGGGCGGCATCGCACTCGGCTACGGAATCGGCGCCGACCCCCTCCAAGTGCTGCTGCACACACCGCTGGGCGCCGCCTGCGCTGCAAGCGCCGTCGTCCTGCAAAGCGCGGGCCTTCTCTGGGCTGATCGCCTCGCGAACGGGCCGACACGATGACCGTCCCCGAAACCGGTATATCGGCGGCTGTCGCCGCGGCTGGCCCGGTGACCACGCCCGAAGCCGGCATGGCGACTTTGTACCTGACCGGGCCGATGACCGGCGCTGATGCGGCGGGAGATGCGACTGCGTGGTCTTCTGCCGCCCCTATGGGGGCGACGACTGCACACATAGCCGGATCTCTTCTGGCTGCCGATTCGGCGACGGCTAACCCGACTGGCCCGGCGATCCCTCCCGAAACCGGCGTGGCGGCGGCTCTCGCAACAATTGGCTCAACAGCCGCGTCTGGGGCCGAGTTCGGCTCGACGACGGTGGCTGAAGCCGGGATGGCGGCGACTCTTGCCGCCACCGGTCTCGTGACGGCGGTCGAGTGCGGCGCGTCCGCGATCCTCGCCGCCGGTGGTCCCGCCGCCGTGCCCTTCCAGCTCTGCTGTGCATTGAGGATCATCCGCGCGAGTGGACCGGCTCCGGTGCCTTTCGCGTGCGGCGCCGTCGCATCCGGCCCAGTCGGCGACTTCGTCGATCAGGAGGATCCAGGAGCCGCAGCACGCGTCGGGGATCCCATGCGATGACGGCATTGCTTCTTTGCGGCGCGCTCGCCGCCCTGGCCGCCGTACCGGTGGCTGGCCGGCGGATGGTCGGCCGCCGGCTGGCGCGCCTGGCTACCGACGCTGCCGCAGCCTCGGGGTCGAGAGTGCGAAATCCGCGAGTGCTCATCGCGATGACCTCCGGGCTGGCGGTTGCCGGCGTGATCGGTCGCTGGTGGGCGGTTCCGGTCGGGATGGGCGCAGGGTTCGGCGTCGAGCGGTTCTTGCGCCATCGGGAACCGGCCGGCGTGCGGACCGCACGCTTGCGCGCCGCCGCGGATCTGCCGCTGTGTGCCGATCTGCTCGCGGCTGCGCTGCGCGCGGGGGCGCCCGTCGATCGCGCCGCCGCGGCGGTCGCCGACGCGTTGGGCGGGCCGCTGGGGGAGCGGCTTGAACGGGTCGCGCGGTCGCTGCGGCTCGGTGCCGGATCGCCGGAAGCGTGGGCGCACCTGTCGGACGTGCCCGGTGCGGATCGCCTGATCGCGGCCGCGATCCGGACCAGCATGAGCGGCGGCGCGCTGGCTGGTGCCCTTACCCGGCTGGCCGATGACCTGCGCGGCGACCGATCCGTGACCGCAGAGGCCGCGGCTCGGAGAGCCGGTGTCCTGATCGTGTTGCCGCTCGGCCTGTGCTTCCTACCGGCCTTCCTGCTCGCCGGCCTGGTGCCGGTGGTCGTCGCCGTGCTCGGCGACGTGCTGTGACACCCATCCACGACAGAGGGAGAACAACGTGCGCAGACTCATCGCCCGCTTCGAGCGCTTGCGGGGCGACGCCGCGGACGCCGGCATGAACACCGCCGAGTACGCGGTCGGCACCTTGGCGGCCGTCGCCTTTGCCGGCATCCTGCTCAAGGTCCTGACCAGTGGCAACGTGCAGGCGGCGCTGACCGCAGTCATCGACAGGGCGCTGAAGTGAGGCAGCGCCGGCGGCCCGGCCACGACCGGGGTTCCTTCACCGCCGAACTCGCGGCCGGGCTGCCGGCGCTCATGCTGTTGCTGATCGCCGGGTTGACCGCGGTCGTGGCCGTCAGCACACAGCTCCAGTGCCTGGACGCGGCGCGCGAGGCGGCGATTGCCGCAGCCCGCGGCGAGTCGGGCGCAGCGGCGGGCGCCCGCGTCGCACCTGCGGCGTCCGAGGTGGACGTCGCCGTCGGCGCAGACGCCGTGACCGCGACGGTCCGCGCCCGCGTGCGCGTGCTCGGCGGCCATCTTCCCCTGATCACGGTACGGGCCACCGCCGTCGCCGCCCGCGAGCCCGAGGCCGTGGGGGCGCTGCCGTGAGCACGGAGGATGAAGACGTCTGGGCCCGGCGCCGCAGGCTCGGCGAGATGTTGCGGCGCTGGGCCAGCCCCGGCGAGCCGGCGCCAAGTGTGAAAAGCCCGGCCGACCCGGCGCAGGCGGACATCCCCGAGCCCAAGCGTGCGGCAACCTCGGCTGACCCGGCGCGGCCGGACATCCCCGACCCCAAGCGTGCGGCAACCTCAGCCGGCGTGGGACGGTCGGGCGGCTCCGAGCCCAACGCTGCGGAGTCGCCGGCCGGCCCGAGTCGATCCGATGCTGCCGACACCACGCTGCGACGGGCGATGTCGCCACGAGCGGAGGGTGACGGCATCGATCGCACGGACCGACCCGCGACAGGGCGACCGACGGCAAGCGACCGTAGTAGCGAGCTGGCGGCCCGGCATGACGAATCGGCCGGCGCGCAGCGCGACACCGGCGGCAGCCGTCGCGGCCTGGCCGGCGGACGCGGCAGCTGCTCGGCCCGTCGAGGCGACGGTGCCCGCCGCGGCTCGGCCGGTCGAGGCGGCGATGCCCACGGCGGCGTTGTCGGCCGAGGTCGCGGCGTCGGTATCTGCGCCTGGAGGAGGCGGCTCCGGCGATGGATGCGAGCACTCCGAAGAACGGAAGATCGCGGGGCGGCGACGATCTTCGTGCTGGCGGTTGGGCTCGTGTTGGTGGCTGCCGGCATCGCTGGGGCCGCGGTCGGCTCAGCCCGGATCGGTCGGCACCGCGCCCAGGCGGCCGCAGACCTCGGCGCGCTCGCCGGGGCCGCTCAGGCGATCGAGGGCGCCGACGCGGCCTGCGGCCAGGCGGCCCGGTTCGTCGCCGCGAACAGCGGGCGGGTGACGTCGTGCGAGGTGAACGGCCTCGAGATCGTTATTCGCACCAACGTGACGATTACACCGTTGCCGGGTCTCACCCGACACGCCGAGGCCGCCGCCAGAGCGGGCCCTGTCTACCCGCTCGCATCCTGAGCGGCGCTGCCGGCTGCTGGCGGCCCAACGGGCGGAGCAGCCGCGCGCTGGGCGCGTCGGACGTTGCGCGTGGCACCTTGACACCGGTAGATCCACAGCCTCAAACCGGTACGACGGCAGGTGCCACCGCGTCGGCATTTGTCGGATGGTGGTTAGATTCGGTGGGGAGATCGGCTGTGTGCCGTCCTGCCCGAAGGGAGGAGAGCGATGGAGCTGTCGCTGGCGACCCGCACCGTCGCCGAGCACACGGTGCTGGAGGTCGGTGGCGAGGTCGACGTGTACACCGCTCCGCGGCTGCGGGAACGTCTCGTCGAGTTGGTGGACGGCGGCGCCCACAACGTCGTGGTCGACCTCGGCCGGGTCGACTTCCTGGACTCCACCGGCCTCGGCGTACTCGTCGGGGCGTTGAAGCGGCTCCGCGCCGCGAACGGCACGTTCGGGCTGGTCTGCGCGAAGGAACCGCTCCTCAAGATTTTCCGGATCACCGCCCTCGACCAGGTGTTTCCGATCTATCCCTCGGTCGAGGCGGCGACCTCGACTCCGTCCGACGAGCGCGACGGCAGCGGTCCCGCGGCGTGATGGCAACGGTCCGACTGTCCTTCTCGCCGGCACCGGTACATGTCCGGACGGCACGGCTGGTAGGCGTCGCGGTGGCCCGGCGGGCGGGCGTCGCGGAGGAACTGCTGGATGAAGTGCGGCTGGCGATCGGCGAGGCATGTACCCGCGCGGTCGCGCTGCACCGGCAGTACGGCCTCGCTGACCTGGTGACAGTCGAGATGACCGACACGGACTCGTACGCGGTCCGGGTAATCGACCACGCGCCGATCGAGGCCTCGGTGGGCCTGGCAAAGTTGCCGCCCGACGAGCTCGCCGACGAGTCCCTGACCGACGAGGCACTGACCACGGGCGTGGGCTTCGCGCTGCTGGCCGGGTTCGTCGATGACCTTCAGGTACGTCCGGTGGACGACGGCCCGGGCACCGAAGTTCGCATGGTGTGGCCGGTGCATCGGCGTTAGAACGCGCCTGCGCTGGGGACCCCAAGCACACAGAGCGGCGAACATCACCACGGTACGGCCGGAACCGGGTGTGACCGTCACCACGACCGGCCGATACAGTACCCGGGTTATCACGTACTGCTCCTGGTCTCGCGTCCGCGGGACCCAGTTGTCGTTTCCCCCGAGGAGGGGATGCGCCCGGCGGTTTCGTCCGCCGCCCGGGCGGTGTCGGTGTACAGGAGGACATTGATGTCCGGGACCTCGTTAACCCTGGCCGCGGAGAGCGGCGGGGTGTCCCTCAGCAGTTCGAACGTCACATTCGTCATCGTCGCGGTGGTCTTCGCGCTGGTGGCGCTGGGCTTTGCCGCCGCGTTCGTCAGGTCGGTGCTCGCCAACGGGCGGGGCACCACGAACATGCAGGAGATCGCCGGCGCCGTGCAGGAAGGCGCGAAGGCGTACCTGTTCCGCCAGTTCAAGACGTTGGCGATCTTTGTCGTCATCGCGGTCGTGCTGCTGTTCCTGCTGCCGGTGCACAACACCGACAGCGAGGTCGCGGTCAAGATCGGCCGATCGGTGTTCTTCATCGTCGGCGCGACGTTCAGCTCCTTCATCGGCGCCGCGGGCATGTCGCTCGCGACCCGCGCGAACCTGCGCGTGGCCGCGGCGGCGGGCGAGCCCGGCGGCCGCGAGAGGGCGATGGGCATCGCGTTCCGCACCGGCGGCGTGGTCGGCTTCCTCACGGTCGGCCTGGGCCTGCTGGGCGGCGCGCTGGTGGTGCTCACCTACCGCAGCGACGCCCCCACGGTGCTTGAGGGCTTCGGCTTCGGCGCCGCACTGCTCGCCATGTTCATGCGCGTCGGTGGCGGCATCTTCACCAAGGCCGCCGACGTCGGCGCCGACCTGGTGGGCAAGGTCGAGCAGGGCATCCCCGAGGACGACGCCCGGAACCCCGCGACGATCGCCGACAACGTGGGCGACAACGTCGGCGACTGCGCGGGCATGGCCGCCGACCTCTTCGAGTCGTACGCGGTCACGCTGGTCGCGGCGCTGATCCTGGGCCAGGCGGCGTTCGGTCAGGACGGCCTGATCTTCCCGCTGATCGTCTCGACGGTCGGCGTGGTCATCGCGATCGTGGGCGTCTTCATCACCCGGCTGCGCCCCTCGGACCGCAACGGCCTGACCGCGATCAATCGGGCGTTCTACATCGCGGCCGTGCTCTCCGCGATCTGCGTGGCGATCGTCAGCTTCATTTACCTGCCCTCTAGCTTCGCCGGCTTCGGCACGAACGCCGGCATCGACCAGGCCGTGGCGGCCAGCGGCCGCAGCCCGCAGCTGGTCGCGATCGGCGCTGTCGTCATCGGCATCGTGCTGGCCGCCGCCATCCAGGCGCTGACCGGCTACTTCACCGAGACCAACCGGCGTCCCGTGCAGGACATCGGCAAGTCTTCGCAGACCGGCGCCGCAACGGTCATTCTGGCCGGCGTCAGCGTCGGCCTCGAGTCCGCCGTCTACTCGGCGCTGCTGATCGGTGCCGGCGTGTTCGGCGCGTTCCTGCTCGGTGGCTCGTCGATCACGCTGTCGCTGTTCGCGGTGGCGCTCGCCGGCACCGGGCTGCTGACCACGGTCGGCGTCATCGTGGCCATGGACACGTTCGGCCCGATCTCCGACAACGCGCAGGGCATCGCCGAGATGTCCGGCGACGTCGACGAGAACGGCGCCCGGATCCTCACCGAGCTGGACGCGGTCGGCAACACCACGAAGGCGATCACCAAGGGCATCGCGATCGCGACGGCCGTGCTCGCCGCGACGGCGCTGTTCGGCTCGTACACGAATACGCTGGCGAGCTCGCTGGCCGATGCCGGCATCTCGGCGGCCGCTGTGCAGAACCAGATCCTCAACCTGCTGAACATCGCGAACCCGCGCAACCTCGTCGGCCTGCTGGTCGGCGCGTCCGTGGTGTTCCTCTTCTCCGGCCTGGCGATCAACGCCGTCTCGCGTTCCGCGGGAGCGGTCGTGATGGAGGTCCGCCGCCAGTTCCGCGAATTCCCGGGCATCATGGACCGCACCAAGCGGCCCGAGTACGGCCGCGTGGTCGACATCTGCACCCGGGACGCCCAGCACGAGCTGCTCACCCCTGGTCTGCTGGCCATCATGGCGCCGATCGCGGTGGGCTTCGGGCTGGGCCCGGGCGCGCTGGCGTCCTACCTGGCCGGCGCGATCGGCACGGGCACGCTGATGGCCGTCTACCTGGCCAACTCGGGTGGCGCGTGGGACAACGCCAAGAAGCTGGTCGAGGACGGCGCCTACGGCGGCAAAGGCTCCGACGCCCACGCCGCCACGGTCATCGGTGACACGGTCGGCGACCCGTTCAAGGACACCGCCGGCCCGGCGATCAACCCGCTGCTCAAGGTGATGAACCTGGTGTCGCTACTGATCGCGCCGGCCGTCGTCGCGTACGGCTTCGGCACCGACAAGAACACGCCGCTGCGGATCGCCATCGCCGTCGTGGCGGCGCTGATCATCGTGGCCGCGGTCGTGTTCAGCAAGCGCAAGCCGATCTCCATGGGCGAGTCCGCCCCGGCGGCCCCGTCCCCATCGGAGCGGATCAGCGCCTGAGTTCGCCGAGCATACGACAGGGACACCCGGCCCATTGCCGGGTGTCCCTGTCCGCTTGAGGAGAGTGTCGGACCGTCCCCGTACGCTGCATCCATGCGTGCGGCTCGACCGATATCCCTCCTTACGTTCCTCGCGCTCGCCGTGACGCTGGGTAGCTGTTCGAGCGCGCCGGGACCGCGTGCCTGGGCCGCGTCCGTCTGCACGACCCTCGCCCCGTGGCGCACCGAGATCGGCACATTGACCACCCGCACCCAGCAGCAGATGACTGCCGAGACCACGCCAGCGCAGGCCAAGGAGAACCTCGTGCGCCTGTTCGGCGGCGCCGAGTCCGCGAGCGAGAAGGCGCGGGCCGGCGTACAGCGGGCCGGTGTTCCCGACGTCGAGCACGGCAAGCAGATCGCGGCCAGCTTCACGGCGTCACTCAGCGCGATGCGCGATGCCTACGGCCGCGCCCGCGCCGGCATCGAGGCGCTCGCCACCACTCCGACGAAGACCTTCTATACACAGGTTGCGGCCGTAGTGGACAAGCTCAATGCCGAGTACGCGCAGAGCGAGCTCGACACCAGCAACCTCGACTCGAAGGAGCTGAAGGACGCCTTCGACGAGGTGCCCGAGTGCCGTTGAGAACGGAGCGCCGCTGAGCGATGACCGAGACCGGCTGGCCGCTGATCCCGCGCGAGGTTCTCCCCGCGCCGACTCCGGCCGCCAAGATCGGGTACCGGCGGCCGCCCTCGCACCCCGGCGCCGGCCGGCAGCTGTCGATCTTCGGCGTCGAGGCCGCCGAACCCTCGCCGGCCGACCTGGCTGGCCTGCTCGCCGGCCCCGGCCGCATCGGACGCATGGGCGGCACCGCCCGCGTCTCGGTCCGTGTCGACGCGGCCTGGCGCGTGCACGTCCTCGTCGCCGAGCTGGTCAGCCGCGGCCTCGTGGTGACCTGGCTCCCTGTCGCGACCGCCGAGGACCACGAGCTCGCCGGCAAGGAACTGAGCCGAGAGCCGATCGAGGGCGGCGAAAACCCCGAAATGGCCGAGGACGACCGAGAACAGACAGGCCAGGGAGGCGAGTCGGCGCAGGGTGGCAGCCCCGGCCAGGCGCGCGAGCTCAGGCCGCTCGACGCCCAGAGCCACGACCGCGGGCCAGGACGAGGCCGCGGGCAGGCGCCGGTCGCGGAGCGGAGTCCGGACCACAAGCAAGATCAAGAAGCGGAGGTACGGCCTACCCCTGCCCAGGAGCATTCCGGGGCGGCCCGGCACGCCGGTGCCGCCGGGAGCCCACCGGGAGGTGGTGGTGCGTCTTTCGAGGTCCGAACGGCGTACTCAAGTCGGTTGAACGGTCTGGCCCGCGCCTGGCCGGCGGCCGCCGACCAGCTCTTTCTCAACGGGCCTCGGCTGCGGTTGTGGGTCGCGGCCGCGGGTGAACCGCACGCCGGCGGGTACGCGCTCGGCATGGATCCGGAAAAAGATCATGCGATCGCCGATGCGGCGCTGGTCAGGGCTGGTCTTGCGGGATTGGTGTCGGATGATGGACGCTACTACCTGATCTTGGGAGGGAAGCGGATGAGACGCCTCGCTGAACTGGTCGGAGAGCGTCCGGAGGCGGCTCCGGAGGCGCTGTGGCCCGGCGGCGCCACTGCATGATCTTCTCGGATTGTGTGCGACACGACGCCACGTTCCCGGTGTACCGTGTCGCCGTCGGACGCATGCAGTGGCCGGACCGTCACGATCCGGCCCCGGGGTGGCCCGGGAATGTGTGCACGTCCGGCGCGTTAGTTTGAAGGTCTGTGTGCCGTCGCCCCTGCCAGCGACCGGAAGTTTGGGAGTGCCGTGCCGAGTAACGCCAGGACGACCCGTCTGGTCATCGTCGAGTCCCCGTCGAAGGCCAAGACGATCGCCGGTTACCTGGGGCCCGACTATTTCGTCGAGGCCTCCTTCGGCCATGTCCGCGATCTGCCGCGCAACGCGGCCGACGTGCCCGCCAAGTACAAGGGCGAGTCGTGGGCGCGGCTCGGCGTCGACGTCGACAACGGCTTCCAGGCGCTGTACGTCGTGTCACAGGACCGCAAGCAGCAGATCGCCAAGCTTTCGAAGCTGGCGAAGGAGGTCGACGAGATCTTCCTCGCCACCGATGAGGACCGCGAGGGCGAGGCCATCGCCTGGCACCTGGTCGAGACGATCAAGCCCAAGGTGCCGGTCCGGCGGATGGTCTTCCACGAGATCACGAAGCCGGCGATCCAGGCCGCGGTCGCGAACCCGCGCGACATCGACCGGGACCTCGTTGACGCGCAGGAGGCCCGCCGGATCCTGGACCGGCTGTACGGCTACGAGGTCAGTCCGGTCCTGTGGAAGAAGGTGATGCCCCGGCTTTCCGCAGGCCGCGTGCAGTCCGTGGCGACGCGCATCGTGGTCGAGCGCGAGCGCCAGCGGATGGCGTTCCGGTCGGCGGAGTACTGGGACATCAACGCCCTCCTCGCGGTCCAGGGCGAGGTCAAGGAAGGGCCGCGGAACTTCAACGCCACGCTGATCGCCCTCGACGGCGACCGGATCGCCACGGGCAAGGACTTCGAGCCGACAACCGGCCAGGTCCGGCCCGGTGCCGGTGTGGTGCATCTGGACGGTGACGGCGCTCGCGGGCTCGCCGCCCGCTTGGAGGACCGGCCGTTCACGGTCACCCGGGTCGAGGAGAAGCCGTACCGGCGGCGGCCGTACGCGCCGTTCATCACCTCGACGCTGCAGCAGGAGGCTGCCCGCAAGCTGCGGTTCTCCGCCTCGCAGACGATGCGTACGGCCCAGCGGCTGTACGAGAACGGCTTCATCACCTACATGCGTACGGACTCGGTGAACCTCTCCGAGACGGCGCTCGCCGCGGCCCGCCGCCAGATCGCCGACCTGTACGGCCCGAACAACGTGCCGCCGCAGCCCCGCCGCTACACCGGCAAGGTCAAGAACGCGCAGGAGGCGCATGAGGCGATCCGTCCCGCGGGCGACAACTTCCGCACCCCGGGCGAGGTCGCGAACGAGCTGTCCACCGACGAGTTCAAGCTGTACGAGCTGATCTGGCGCCGCACCATCGCGTCGCAGATGACCGACGCGGTCGGAAATTCGGTGAGCGTGCGGATCCGCGCGATCTCCACCGCGGGCGAGGAGGTCGACTTCGCCGCGACCGGCAAGACGATCACCGACCCGGGCTTCCTGCGGGCGTACGTCGAGTCGTCCGACGACGAGAACGCCGAGTCCGAGGACACCGAGCACCGCCTGCCCCGCCTGGTCAAGGACCAGCCGCTGACCGCCGAGGAGCTCGCGGCCGTCGGGCACCACACTTCGCCGCCTGCCCGCTACACCGAGGCGTCGCTGGTCAAGGCGCTGGAGGAGTTGGGCATCGGCCGGCCGTCGACGTACGAGTCGATCATGCGGACCATCCAGGACCGCGGCTACGTGGCCAAGCGCGGCCAGGCGCTGATCCCGTCGTTCCTCGCGTTCGCGGTGGTCGGCCTGCTCGAGGGCCACTACCCGCGGCTGGTGGACTACAACTTCACCGCGGCGATGGAGGACCGGCTGGACGAGATCGCCGGCGGCGACCACGCGGCACTGGACTTCCTCACCTCCTTCTACTTCGGCAGCCAGCTGGCGGGCGACAACACGATCGCCAAGGCCGGCGGTCTGAAGAAGTTGGTGACCGAAAACCTGAGCGAGATCGACGCTCGCTCGGTGAACTCGATCCCACTCTTCACCGACGATTCCGGCCGTTTGGTGGTCGTCCGGGTCGGCCGGTACGGCCCCTACCTGCAGCGCTTGCTCCCCACACAGGAGGAGGAGCCGGGCGACGACCGCGTCTCGATCCCCGAGGGCATCGCGCCCGATGAGCTGACGCCGGAGAAGGTCGAGGAGCTGTTCCTCGGCGGTGGTGGCGAGCGGACCCTGGGCGATGATCCGGCGACCGGCGAGCCGGTGGTGCTGCGGTCGGGCCGCTATGGCCCGTACGTCGCCAGCGGCGAGCGCAAGTCGTCACTGTTCCGGTCGCAGTCGCCCGACACGGTGTCGCTCGGGGACGCGTTGAAGCTGTTGACGCTGCCCCGCACGATCGGCGTCGACGAGACGGGTGCCGAGGTCGTGGCCGCGAGCGGCCGCTACGGACCGTACGTCAAGCGTGGCGCCGAGTTCCGATCGCTGGACAGCGAGGACAAGCTCTTCACGGTCACGCTGGACGAGGCCCTCACGTTGCTGGCCGCGCCGAAGACCCGGCAGCGCCGCGCCGCCGCGCCGGCGTTGCGTGAGATGGGTCCGGATCCGGTCACCGAGAAGCCCATGGTGATCAAGGACGGACGGTTCGGGCCTTACGTGACCGACGGCGAGGTCAACGCGTCGCTGCGGCGTGGGCAGACGCCCGAGGAGCTGACCATCGAGCAGGCCTCGGAGATGCTTGCCGAGAAGCGCGCGAAGGGGCCGGCGCCGCGCAAGAAGGCGACGAAGGCGGCCGCGAAGAAGACCGCAGACGCGCCGGCGAAGAAGGCGGCCACGACGGCGAAGAAGACCGCCGCGCCGGCGAAGAAGACCGCCGCGCCGGCGAAGAAGACCGCCGCCAAGAAGGCCGCTCCGGCGAAGAAGGCGACCAACGCGTACCCGGCCGCTGCCAAGAAAGCCGCTCCGGCGGCCAAGAAAGCCGCTCCCGCGAAAGCCAGGGCGGCCGCGGAGTAGGCCAGTTCGTAGATCTTGGCGGCGGCCGGCCTCTATCGGGGCCACCAGCGGCCAAGATCTACCGGGACTCCTGCCAGCCCGCCGCGCACAGGGCAGCGCGGACCTGAGCCATGACGGCGCCCGGGTCGTAGCGCAGCGCCCAGGCCGGAAAGCGCAGTACCCGGTCGCCCGCGATCCACAATTCGTTCTGGCGGCGCATGTCGGACCATGCCTGCCGTGCGTCCACATGCTGGCCGCCGTCGATCTCGACGTGCACCTGCCACGGCTCGAACAATGCATCCAGGTAGCGCCGCCGCCCCGCCGCGTCGTGGCGTACGACCTGCAGCGACGGCTCCGGCAGGTCGTGTCTGTGACACAGCTCGACGAAGTCGATCTCGGCGAGCGAGTGCGCTCCGCCCGCGGCGTCCAGGGCGGTCTGGCTGATCAGTCGCCGGCGACGGGCGCGGGGCAGGCGGCGCAGGACGTCCTGGACGTCGCGGGCGGCGACGAGCCGTTGCTGGAATGCCGCGGCGATGACGGCACGGGCCTCGTCCTCGGTGCGCGCCCACTGCGCCGCGTCGACGACCGATCGGGCGATCTTCGTGCGCGGCGGTCGTCCAGCGGCGAGGATGTCCCTTCCGTCCAGCAGCGAGGAGCGGTGCACGATGACGCCGGGTGGCAACCGTTCCGGTCGGTGGCTTGCGGGCACCAGGACGTGCACCGTCGAGTCGCCGTATCCGTGGAGTCCCGAGGCCTGGGCAGCGGTGATGCCGCCCAGCACGGCATGCTCGCCGATGGACAGCACGGCTATCCGCCGCCGCTGGGTCGTGCCGATCGGACCGCTGTGGGTCACGAACACGGACCGGTGGGGCCGCTGCCAGCGACCCGTCCCCAGGCGGTGCCGTACCGCCTTGCGGGACATGTGCCGCAGGGCCTGCGCCATCGTGATGACGCCGTCCTGGAGATCGAGGAGGGAATCCACGCGGGCAGCATGCCTACTGGGCCGCACCTCGGGCCGTCCCTGTGGACAGGGCTGTGGAGAACTACGCGCCGAGGACCCGGTCCAAGTAGCCGTTGGCGAAGACCCGAGCCGGGTCCAGCCGGTCCCGGACCGCGAGGAAGTCGTCGAACTTCGGGTAGACCTTGCGCAGCGAGTCCGCGTCCCGGTAGTGCAGCTTTCCCCAGTGCGGCCGGCCGCCGAGGGGCTCGCACACCGCCTCCACGGCCCGGAAGTACGGCTCGTACGGGCTCCCGCTGAACTGGTGTACGGCGATGTAGGCCGACTCGCGCCCGTAGCCGTGCGACAGCCACACGTCGTCGGGCCCGGTGAACCGCACCTCGACCGGGAACTGCACCTTGAAGGGCAGTGCGCCGATGATCCCCGGCAGAGCCCCCAGCACCTCGGGCATCGCCGCCCGCGGAACCTCGTACTCCATCTCGGTGAATCGCACGCGCCGCGGCGTACAGAAGACCCGGTCCGATCGGTCCGTGTAGGTGCGGGCCGTCAGTGCCCGCGCGGCGACCGCGCTGACGGCAGGCACGACCGCCGGGACCGCCCGGCCGAGCCGGCACGCCCCCTGGAAGACGGAGTTGGCCAGGAAGTCGTCGTCGAGCCAGCCGCGGAACCGGGACAGCGGCCGGTCGTTCACCGGGACGGTGTTGTTGCGCTTGAGCTGTGCCCGGTCGGTGTACGGGTACCAGTAGAACTCGACGTGCTCGTTGGTCGCGATGTCGTCGTCGAGCCGGGCCAGGACCTCGGCCAGCGGCATCGGGCGCTCGTCCGCGAGCAGCGTGAACGCGTCCACACAGCGCAGCGTGACCTCGACGAGGATGCCGAGCGCCCCGAGCCCGAGCCGGACCGCGGGGAACATATCGGACGAAGCATCCAGGCGCAGGATGTGTCCGGTTCCCGTCACTATCGTGACCGCCTCAACACACGACGCCAGCGTCGAGTGGGCCGCGCCCGTCCCGTGCGTTCCGGTGGAGATCGCGCCGGCGACCGTCTGAGCATCTATATCGCCAAGATTCGGTACGGCCAGTCCCCGAGTGGACAACAGAGCGTTGAGCGCGTACATCGGCATACCAGCCTGAACCGTGACGAGGTTGCCGTCGACGGAGACCAGGTCCGCGAGGTGGTCCAAGTGCAGGCGCTGGTCGTCGGCCACAGCGATGCTCGTGAATGAATGACCGCTGCCGACGGCCTTGACTCTGCGTCCGGATCCCGACGTGTCCTTGACCAGCGCGGCCACCTCGTCAACGCTGCCAGGAGTCAGGACGTCAACGGTGACGGCCTGCTGGTTCCGACCCCAGTTCTGCCAGGTCATTCCGGTCTTGTCCCTCCGCCGAGCGGACAGTCGCACAAAACCGGGAATGCCGCGGGCCCCCGGCGTCCCGTCGATGCTTCTCGCTCATTGATCCGAGTAACGTTCCGATTATCACTGCTGGGAGGGAGTGGCGACGCGTGTCGACACCAACCGTCACCACCGGACCGCTGCGGCGTGTTCCGGTGCAGGGCAGAAGTGTTGCCCGGGTCCAGCGCATGCTCGACGCCTGTGCGGAGCTGGTTGACGAGTTCGGGTACGAAGGCCTGACCACGACGCTGCTCGCCGAGCGGGCCGAGGTCGCCATCGGCTCGGTCTACCAGTTCTTCCCGGACAAACGCGCCATCGTTCAGGCGCTCGCGATGCGCAACATGGATGCGTACCTGCAGAACCTGTCTGCCCGGTTCGCGAACGAGACGTTCGCCCAGTGGTGGGATGGCGTCGACGCGGCGATCGACGTGTACATCCACATGCACCGGAGCGTTCCTGGTTTCCGTACCCTGCATTTCGGCGACGTCGTCGACCTGCACCTGCTGGACGCCGACCGGGACAACAACGCCGTGATCGCCGAGCGCCTCGCCGAGCTGCTGATCGACCAGTTCCAACTGCTGGATCGGGCGCGCCTGCGGTTCGCGCTGGTGATCTCGGTGGAGGCCGCGGACGCGCTGATCAAGCTGGCCTTCCGGCGTGACGTCGCGGGTGACGACGCCGTGCTGACCGAGGCCAAGGCGCTGATCCGCGAGTACCTGCACCGGCACGTGACGAACTGAGCGGCTAGCCGAGGAACGCATGCCCCTCTCCCCGGTACGTCGGGGCCGGCGTCGCCGTGTCGCCGTCGACGAGCTGCAGCTCGTTGACGTGCTCACATAGCTCGCCGGCCTTGGCGTGGCGGAACCACACCCGGTCGCCCGGCCGTAGCTCGCCGGCGGCCGCGCCGATCAGCGGCGTCTGCACCTCGCCGGCACCCTCGTCGGCGCGGAACCGCAGGCCCGGCGGCAACCACGGCACCGGCTGCCGGGATCTGTCGGTCGGTCCGGACGCGATCCAGCCGCCGCCCAGCACGGTCGCGATCCGGGGACCCGGACGCCGGACCACGGACAGCGCGAACAGCGCCGCCGGGCTCGGCCGCCACGACGTGTACGCGTCGAAGAGTGTGGGCCCGTACAGGCCGGAGCCGGCCGCGACCTCGGTCACGGACGGGTCCGCGCTGGTCGCGGCGATGCTGCCGGTGCCGCCACCGTTGACGAATTCAAGATCCGCGTACGCGCGGACCGCGGCCACCGCGGCTGCCCGGCGTTCCAGGAGTTCCGGAAAGGATCGGCGTTGCATGAACCGGATCGCGCGGCCGCGCAGCGCCTGTCCCGGCGGCGCATCGCCGACGCCGGCGATGTGCGCCTCATAGGACATCAGCCCGACGAGGCGGAAGCCGGGCCGCGCGACGAGGCGCGCCGCGAACGCGCCGGCCTGTCCGGCCGAGTGGATCGGCGAGCGCCGCACGCCCACGTGCAGCGGCCCTGCGGGCCGCCACGAAGCGTCCAGCTCCATGCAGATGCGCAGCTCCGGGCGGTCGCCGGGCGCGGACACGGCGTCGATCATGTCGAGGTGGGCAGGGCTGTCGACCATCAGTGTGATGGCCGCTGCCAGGTCGGGGTCCGCGGTCAGCTCGGCGATCGCAGTGCGATCCACCGATGGGTACGCGACCAGCACGTCGTCGGTGACTCCGCTCCGGACCAGCCAGATCGCCTCCGCCACCGTGTACGCCATGACGCCGTGCCAGCCTGGCAGGGCGAGCACTCGCCGGAGCAACGCGCGACACCGCACCGATTTGCTGGCGACCCGGATCGGCTTGCCGCTGGCACGGGCCGTCAAGGCGGCAGCGTTATCGTCGAACGCGTCGAGGTCGACCGCGGCCAGCGGCGTCTCGAGGTGCGCGGTGGCACGGTCGAGGCGCTTCTGCAGTGCGCTCCGTTCGGCGATCACGACAGCACGTTATCGCTTCGGAAGACAATGCGAAACACCTTCATCTATGCACCGCCGCTCCGCGCGTACCCGCGATGAGCTGCGCGCGCCGGATACAGTGCTCCAGGCAATGACACGGGAGGTATAGCCATCGAGACCGAAGCCAGTTCGGCGCCCGTCGACCTCTCCATGACGGCAGCGCTGCGGTCCGTGCTGCGCATCCGCCCGTTCCGCCGGCTCTGGCTGGTGCTGGGCGCCGCGTCGTTCGGTGACTGGATCGGTCTGCTCGCCACCGCGCTATTCGCGTCCTCGCAGGTGAGCGGCAGCGCGGCCCAGGGCGCAGTGTTCGGCGGCACCATCGCCGTGCGCCTGCTGCCGGCACTGTTCCTCGGGCCGATCGCGGGCGTCATCGCGGACCGGTTCGACCGCCGGTACACGATGGTCATCACCGACCTTCTCCGGTTCGTCTTCTACGCCTCGATCCCGCTCGTCCCGCTACTCGGGGCCTCGCCCGCGGTCACGGTCACCTGGGCGACGATCGCCACTTTCGTGGGCGAGACCCTCTCCCTGATCTGGATTCCGGCGAAGGAAGCCGCGGTCCCCAACCTGATCCCGAAGTCCCGGATCGAGGTCTCCAACCAGCTCACGCTCGTCACGACGTTCGGGATCACGCCGGTGCTGGCCGCGCTGACCCTGTCCGCGTTGACGGCGGGCGCTCAGCACTCCGCCGTCGCCCTGCCGCATTGGGCCCAGCCGGTCCAGCTCGCGCTGTACCTCAACGCGCTGTCCCGCCTGGCCACTGCCCTGGTCGTGTTCTTCGGCATCCGCGAGATCGGCGGCAAGAGCCCGCAGCGCGAGCAGGCCTCCCAGCAGAGCATGATGCGGCAGTTCATCGAGGGCTGGAAGTACATCGGCAGCACGCGGCTGGTTCGCGGCCTGGTGCTGGGCATCTTCGGCGCGTTCGCGGCCGGCGGCATCGTCATCGGCACGGCCCGTACGTATGCCACCTCGCTCGGCGCCGGCGAGGCCGCGTTCTCGCTGCTCTTCGGCACGATCTTCATCGGCCTGGCGGTCGGCATCGGCCTTGGCCCGATGATCGTGCGGGATCTGTCCCGGCGGCGCTGGTTCGGCATGAGCATCGTGCTGGCCAGCGCCTCGGTGATGTTCCTGGGCGTGGCCTTCCACCTGTCGATGGCCCTGCTCGGGGCGCTACTGGTCGGCGCCGGCGCCGGGATGGCGTTCCTCGCCGGCACGACCCTGTTGTACGGCGAGGTCCGCGACGAGGTCCGCGGCCGTGTCTTCGCCGTAGTGCAGATCGGTACCCGGATGGTCCTGCTGCTGGCCATCACGCTCTCCGGTCTGCTGGTCGGCTTCGGCAGCTCGCGGCGGGTGATGCTGGGCGACTTCGCGGTCGACGTCTCGTTCACCCGGGTCCTGCTGCTGGTGGCCGGCCTCGCCGGCGTCTGGGTCGGGATCGGCTCGTTCCGGCAGATGGACGACAAGCGCGGCGTGCCGGTGCTGCTCGACCTGTGGGGTTCGCTGCGCGGCCGGCCGTTGTCACCGCCCGAAACGTTCGGCCGGTACGGCGTCTTCGTGGTCTTCGAAGGCGGCGAGGGCGCGGGCAAGTCCACCCAGGTGATGCGGCTCGCCGAGACCCTGCGGTCGCAGGGGCGCGATGTCGTGGTGACCCGGGAACCCGGGGCGACGGACGTCGGCGCGCGGATCCGGCAGCTCGTCCTCGACAAGGCCGGCTCGCCGTCGCCGCGCGCCGAGGCGCTGCTCTATGCCGCGGATCGGGCGCATCACGTGGCCGCCGTCGTCCGCCCGGCGTTGGCGCGGGGCGCGGTCGTGATCAGCGATCGGTACGTGGATTCGTCGCTGGCCTACCAAGGCGCCGGCCGTACCCTCCCGGTTCAGGAAATCTCCTGGCTGTCGTCGTGGGCGACCGGCGGTCTCAAGCCCGACCTGGTCGTCCTGCTCGACATCGACCCGAGCGTGGGCCTCGGTCGGGTCGACGCCCGTGGCCTGGGCGTAGATCGGTTGGAGAGCGAATCCCGGTCCTTCCACGACCGCGTCCGGTACGCCTTCCTCGATCTGGCCGCCGGCGACCCGAAGCGGTATCTCGTGCTCGACGCCGGCCGCCCGGCCGACGAGATCGCCGACACGGTGGCGCGGCGGATCGAGAGCCTGCTGGCCGCGGGCGACGCTGCTCTGCGGGCGGCGTCCTCGACCCACACGCCACCCGCCCCTCCGCGGCCCGGCTCGCCGTCCGCTGTCGCGCCGTCTGCCGCTGTAGCGCCGTCCACCGCGTCGCCGTCCGGGGTGGCGCCTTCTGCTGTCGCGTCGTCTGTGTACGGCCCGTCTGCCACCTCGCCGTCCGGTGTCGCGCCGTCCGGTGTCGCGCCGTCTGCCTACGGCCCGTCTGCCGCCGCGCCGTCCGGTGTCGTCCTGCCCGCTGACGGGCCGCCGGCGGCCGCGCCGTCTGACGGGGCCGCTGACCGGGCTGCCACGGACGACCGGGTGATCCACGACGATGCCGCGACCGATGCCGGCAAGCCACTCGAGGAGATGGCGGAACTGTTCGGCATCCACGATGACGACGCCGTGGACAGCCCGGTGGGGGGCCGCCCGGAAGGCCATGTGGACGGCCCGTCGGGTCGGACGGATCCGTCGGGCACGCCGGCAAGCGCGGCGCCAGGCGATCCGTCGGGTGACCCGTCCGAGGGTCCAGCGAGCGCCGCCTCGGATGATCCGTCGAGTGCCCCGTCCGAGGGTCCGGCGAGCGCGACCTCGGATGATCCGTCGGGTGCCACCGGTGGCCACGAGGTCGGTCGACGCCGACGCTGACGGCTCGGCGATGTCGCCCGAAGCGGCGGGCTCGGGTTGGCTGGTGTGGCCCGGGTTTGGGCGGTGTCGGCGGGTCGGGCTTGCCGACGCGGATCCGCGACCAGGCCGGTCATCGCGGTCAACGATCGCCAGGTGTATCGACGGCTGCGGCTCGCGTCCGTTCTTGTCGGACCCGCGCAATACCATCGTCGGGTGAGTGACGTCTTCTCGGACCTCGTGGGTCAGGACGAGGCTGCCGAGACCCTGCGTGCCGCCGCGGCGTCCGCCGCGAAGATCGTCGCCGGCACCGCGACCGGCAACGGCGCGATGACCCATGCCTGGATCTTCACCGGTCCGCCCGGCTCCGGGCGTTCGGTCGCGGCGCGCGCGTTCGCCGCGGCCCTGCAGTGCGAGCGCGACGGCGTCGGCTGCGGCGAGTGCCACGGCTGCCACACCGCCCTCGGTGGTACTCACGCCGATGTGCGCTTCGTGGTACCCGAGGGCTTGTCCATCGGCGTGGGCGAGATGCGAGCCTTGGTGCTGCGTGCCGGTACCGCGCCCTCCGGCGGTCGCTGGCAGGCCGTGGTTATCGAGGACGCCGACCGCCTCACCGAGCAGGCCAGCAACGCGTTGCTCAAGGCCGTCGAGGAGCCGTCGCCGCGGACGGTCTTCCTGCTCTGCACGCCGTCGACCCATCCCGACGACATCTCGGTGACTATTCGTTCCCGTTGCCGGGTCGTACCGTTGCGGCAGCCGTCCGCCGAGGCCGTCGCCGAGGTGCTGGTTCGCCGTGACGGCGTACTGCCCGACACCGCGTTGTGGGCGGCCGCGGCCGCGCAGGGCCATGTCGGCCGGGCCAAGCGGCTAGCCAAGGATCTCGAGGCGCGCGGCCGGCGCGATGCCGTGCTGGCCGTGCCGCGCCGGCTCACCGGCGTGGGTGCGTGCTTTGAGGCCGCGTCGAGCCTGATCGAGGCGTCCGAGGCGGAAGCGGCCGCGGCCGTACTGGACAGCGACGCGGCGGAGCGCGCGGCGCTCGAGCAGGCGCTTGGCGCCGGCGGCACCGGCCGGGGCGCCGCCGGCGCGATGCGCGGCGTGGCCGGGCAGCTCAAGGACCTGGAACGCCGGCAGAGATCGCGCGCCACGCGGTCGCAACGTGACGCACTCGACCGCGCGCTCGTCGACCTCGCCGGCTTCTACCGCGACGTGCTGATCACCGCGCTGCGCGCACCGGTGCCGGTAGTCCACACCGACACCGCGGAACTCTCGTCGGCCGCCGCTGCCCGGTGGACGCCGGAGAGCGTGTTGCGCCGGCTCGAGGCCGTGCTGGCCTGCCGCGACGCCATCGATCAGAACGTGAAGCCCCGGATCGCCGTCGAGGCAATGATGCTCAGCCTTTGGCGAGGCTGAATTTTCCGTTTTTGGGGGCTGCGCGGAATCCCTCGACCGGGTACGGTTCGGTGCCGTAACGCAACGGCGGCGGTACGCCCGGTAAGGAGCCTGCGGATGGCCCGCGAGATCGACGAGGCGTGGATCGATGAAGCGATCGAGCGCTACCGCCGCGTCGACGCGCTGCGCGCCGAGTTCGACAAGGCCGTCGCGGCCCATGTCGTCTCGGTGCATTCTCCCGACGACACGGTCGAGGTCCTGGTGACGGCGGCCGGTGACATCACGGACGTACGCATCAGGGGCAGCTTGCAGAACCGTAGCGCCGCAGAACTGGCCCGGGAGGTCCAGGCCGTGGTCACGAACGCGACCGAGGCCGCGCGGTGGGCGCGCGAGAAGCTTCACGACGAGGTCTTCGGCGCGTTCCGCTCGCTGGGGGACCGCTGATTATGGACCAGCTCGCCGAGCGGCTCGAGACCGCCGTCGATGCATTGACCACAGTGGACCGGTCCGTGCCGGCCCTGGCCCCACCCGCCGGCGCGTTCGGCGCCGACGACGCGGGTGTGCCCGGGCGCCTCGGCCGGCGGCTCCACGCACATTGGCAGGCCGTGCTCGACGCCCGAGCCCGCGAGGCGGCCGACGCGGCCGCGAGCCTGTCCGAACTCGCACGATCGCTGCGCACGACGGAACAGAAGTACGTCGAGGCCGACGCCGCGGTTGCGCACCGCGTCGAGCGGGAGGCGTGATGGACTCGCTCGACCAGATCCTGCCGACCGCCGGCCCGCTGCTGCGGCGCGTCGACGAGCTGCTGTCGGGCGTCGGCGCCCCACCCGACCACGAGGTATGGACACAGATGCGGCGCGTCCGGCTCCTCCCGGGCGACGCCGTCCGCGCGGTCGCCACGCTTCGCGCGGGTGACCTCGCTGAGGCCTCGCCGGAGCTGCGCGCCGACGCTCACGCCTACGCCGGGATCGCCGAGTCGCTGCCCCCGCCCGGAACGTGGACCGGTGAGGCGGCCGACGCGTACGACGCGGCCCGCCAGCGCGCCGCCGACCACTTGAGCGGTGGCCTGGAAAGCCTCGACGAACGGCTCGAGGCCACGGCGGATCTCGCGGACGCCCTGGTCGAGTGGATGGTCCAGACCCGCGCCGACCTCGCCCGTACGCTCGCCGAGGTCTTGAGCTCCACGGAGGCAGTGTCGCTTTCCGCGGCTTCGACGATCGACCCGGCGGCGAGCGGAGACGTTATCGCCGCCGCGGACGTGGCCGAGCGAATCCTCCGCGTTGTGGCCGACAGCTACGAGCTGGCGGCGGACCTGCTGCACGGCTCGGCGGAGCTGGCCACAGCGGTGCGCGCCTGAGTTTCGCGGCGTTACGTGCCCTGAATCCGCGGCACGGCAGAGGCGAGCGGGTTGCGGGCGCCATATCGACCGCGGGGCCCGACGCGCCCCGACTTGTGCTGTCGAGCCCCGAATTGCCCGGACGCCGGACGCGGCAGCGGCGTCGCGTTCGGATAACCGGTTTCCGAATGCGACGCCGCGACCTCCTGCACCCCCGCAGGCCTACGCAACACTCAACGCTCCGGCATCACGTTTTGTCGCCGGGAGCGGCCCGGATTCGGCCGCTCGGTCGACGCAGGACCGCACGAGCGGAGAAGTTGATCAATCCGTCGGTCGACCCCCGAACGCCGTACGGCGCCGCCGCGTGCGGAACGTGAGCGCGGCGACCCCGCCACCAGCAGAGTCACACCATCGATGCACTACTCATGCGGGTGGCCTAAAACGGGCATTTAGTGCGGCAGTCGGCAGCATCGTTACCGGGCCGCAACCCGAGAGGCTGGAGCGTCGTAGGGTGGGCCGCATGGGCATGCTGTGCGCGGTCAGCTTCAACCGGTACGGCCGCCTCTACTACCTCGACCCGGGCGAGTTCAAGCCCGCGGTGGGCGACCGCGTGCTGGTGCCCACCGACGACGGTCCCGAGGTGGCGGAGTGCGTGTGGTCGGCGCAGTGGGTCGACGAGGACACGAGCGGCTTTCCCAAGGTGGCGGGCCTCGCGGATGACCGGGATCTGCGTCGCGACGAGCTGCTGCGCAAGCGCAAGGCGGAGGCCAAGGTCGCCGCCAAGAAGCTGATCAAGGCCCATGAGCTGCCGATGAAGGTCGTCGCCGTGGACCACGTCCTCGAGCAGGGCGGCAGTGGGGGTGCCCGCACCACGATCTACTTCACCGCGCCGCACCGGGTCGACTTCCGTTCGCTGGTTCGAGACCTCGGCGCCACGCTGCGCTGCCGGGTCGAGCTGCGGCAGCTCTCCGCCCGTGACTCCGCACGCGTGCAGGGCGGCATCGGCTCGTGCGGTCGCGACCTGTGCTGCGCGACGTTCCTCACCGATTTCGAGCCGGTGACCATCCGGATGGCCAAGGACCAGGACCTGCCGCTCAACCCGCTGCGCATCTCCGGCGCGTGCGGCCGGCTGATGTGCTGCCTCAAGTACGAGCATCCGCTGTACCAGAAGTTCCAGGAGTCGGCGCCCCCGATCGGCTCGCGCGTCAGCACGCCCGAAGGAGACGGCCGCGTCGTCGCCCACAGCGTCCCGAAGGACTCGGTCGTGGTCCGCATGGACGCCGACGGATCGCGGTGCTCGTGCAGCCGCGCCTCCGTGTGCGGATCGCGCCAGGCACACGAGGAGCGCTACGGCTCGTAGCGCGCGAAGCGGGCCGCGCCAGGACGCGCCCAGGGCCCAGTGGCCTCCTATGGGCGCGCCGCGTGTGGCCCCGCGATGGTGATCGGCTCCTCGATCGGGTGCACCTCCAACGGAGCGGCCGGGCGTAGCCAGGACGCGTGCGCTTCGCCGTCCGGATCGGCGACCCAATTGCGGCAGATCCTGTTGATGCCGATCGGGTGGACGGTCAGCGTGCCGTCCGCGGCGATGTGCATGCGCAGGAAGCTTTTCGCGTCCTCGATGCCCTGGCCCGCGAAGAGCTCGTTGACATTCACGTTGAACAGGCTTGCCACCAGCAGATACAACGAGACCAACTGGGTCGTCACGAACCCGATGATCGGTCCGTAGACCACGGCCGCAACCACGATCGGCAAGGGCCACGGCCAATCGTGCGCTGGCACGTGCAGCCACACCCACGCGCCGCCGGCGGCCAGCGCGATCTGCGCGAACCCGTGAAGCAGCCCCAGAATCCAGTGCCGAGCGTGCTTGTCTTCGTTCGCGTTCGGCGGCTGGGCGAACAACACTGTGCCGGTCAAGATGAGCACGATCATGAAGACCAGCGGGATGCCGAACAACCGCTGGATGCCCCCTCCGCTGCTGACCGCCCCGGCGATCGCCAGCATCGCCAGTGTCTGGACGATACCGAGCATCGTCGCGAAGCCCGGATTCCGCAGCGACACTCGAGCGAACACGCCCCAGCTCATCCGCTGCGACGTCTTCTTGTCGGGGAAGCGGGACACCAGGCCATAGTCCCGGCTGCGGCTGGCACTACGGGTCAGCGTCTCCTCCGGGGGTACCGTCAGCCTTTCTGGCAACTTGTGCGTGGCCAGCAGGTACGCCCCGCCGCCACCGCACGTGATCAAGTCGCGGTCCTCGCCGGAGTACCGCGCGTAGTGGTGCAGGTCGCCCGAGACAAGTAACCGCACGTGCGCCCCGGTCGGCGCGAGGATCATCCGGATGAAGTAGTCGACCGAGTCGTACGCTCCGGGCTTGTCCGCGGCCTTGACCCACGTCGGCGCTGGCGTCATCAGGATGATCCGGTCCTCGGGCCCGACAGAGGTGGCCGCCTTTTCGAAATAGAGCAGCTGCGGATCGTCGATGTACACGCCGGACTGCTCGTCAATCGCGAACAACCACCAGTTCGCGACCAGCTTCACCGCGAAGTACGAGCGGTGCTGCTGCGTACACCAGCCGCCGATGTGGCCGTCCTTGCGCCGCGCGAAGAGACGCAGGAACGCGGTCAGGCCGTCGTACCAGTCATGGTTGCCCGGCAGCGCGAAAAGCTTGGGTGGCGGCGCCCCGGCCGGCGCTTCGGGCAGCGCGGCTCGATATGGGCCTTTGGTGCGATTTTCGTAGCCGTCGCTCCTGGCCAGCGGATAGACCTGGTCGCCGCCCATGAACAGGACCTGGCCGCGCGGGAGCGTGCGGCCACCGACTGCGAGCTGCGGCTGCGCCAGGAGGTACGCGACCGAGTACGTCGCGTGAAATCCGTCCCCCAGGTCGGCCACGTAGTCGAACCAGAGCTCGCCGTCCGTGCCGGGCTGATGGAACATGTCGCCGCTCAGCGCGTTCTGCAGCTCGCGCTTGTCGAGGTACGCCCCGAACAGGATGGCCAGCAGCGTCCGCAGTCCCGTGTTGAGCAGCAGCAGGGGAGCGAGCCAGCCCACCGGCCGCTGCGGCGTGAAGCCGAGCTCCTGCGGATCCATGCTGGTGGGCCGCCGGGACCGGACCGGCTCCGCCTCAACTGGACGGGCATCCCGGTCTGCGGGTGGTTCCGAGTGATGATCATCCGTCACGGGAGGAACTCTAGTCGTGAGGTATGACACTGGCTGTCTGGTTCCGGCGGGCGCGGCCGGTAACCGGTTCCGGTGCGCCGCCGGCGATGCCGTACACTGATGGACCGTTGCCGCCTTAGCTCAGTCGGCTAGAGCGACGCACTCGTAATGCGTAGGTCGACGGTTCGATTCCGTCAGGCGGCTCCGGACGAGGCCCTGACCAGCACGAATGCTGGTCAGGGCCTCATGTTTGGCTATGTGGTTTTGAACCACCCCCCGAAAACCCCCCGATAACGGCGGTGGGCGATCAGGTGCAGCATGCGTCCTTGTGGTTGTCGGCTGGGCCGCGGTCCGGGGCGGTCGGCACGCACGGACTTCGCGATAGGGGCCGGCCATCTCGACGACTCGGGCGAGATATAGCTCCTCGCGGTTAGCGACATGGGCTATCCTATGCGGCTGCTCACCGGGTCGCGTGGCAGCAGCGAGACGGGCTACCGGCCGCGGATCGCTCCCATCGGCACCGCTCAGAGGTGTGATCATGACTGACCAAGTTTCGGCCGACATCGATCCTCTGCTGCTTCCGCTAGGCGGCCCGCAGAAGGAATTGCTGGCCATCATCGGTGACGCGGTGATGACGACCGGCGCCTGGCCGGTCTACCAGTACGTGCAGGCCAAGCTCGACGACCTAGGGTTGGACAGCGAGGAAGTGTTCGCTGGCCTGCCAAGCTTCTCGCACCTGCACCTGACTTACTCGCTCGTCCGCCGCGATCGCACCGGCCGCGAGGAGGAGCCGGTGAAACTGACGGTTGCGGGCATGGCCCATCTCGACCCGTTCGCCTCCACGGTCGAGATGTTCCTGCGGGTGGTCAACGAGCTGGCCAACCGCCGCGCGGCCGCGCCGTTCGAGCCGAGCCGCGTGGTCACGGTGGAGCTCTCCTGGCCGGAGCTGGTGACCGATCTCGGCCTGGACCGCGAACCTCTCGTCGAGCTGCTGCCGGAGCTATTGCAGGGCGAGCCGGCCACCTGGCACGGGACGCAGCAGCGCGGCGACGCCGGTTGGATCTACCAGCCGAGCAGCCACCTGCGCCGTTTTCGCGGCGTCCGCGAGGTCAACGACTATCTCACCCGGATGCGCGCCTGGACCATGCCTCCGGAGCCCGCCCCCGCGCCGCAACCGGTGTCCCCGCTGGGCGTCGTGGCCGCGTTCGACTACCTGGACGTGGTCTGGCAACTCACGTTCGGCCGCAAGCTGCTGCACGTCCCCAGCGCCGAGCGCGCCGCCCGGCTGACCCTGCCCGTCTCCACCCCGGAAGAGTTCGACAACCGACTCAGCGCGTTGGGCGAGATGTTCAAGGGTCTGGACGCCGCGCCGGACATGGACGCCGGACCGTTCGACAAGATGCGCCGGTTCCTGACGAGTCAGCTGCCCGCCGAGTCGCTGCCGGCGGTGCGGGCGGCCATTGACACCCTGTTTCAAGTCACGCACATCCGCAACGGCGGCCAGCACTTCGGTGCCGCGACCCAGGCGGCCGTGGCTCTGCCGGCACTGGGGCTGGAGTTCCCAGTCATCAACCATGCGGCAGCCTGGCGGATCGTGCAGACCCACGTGATCAATGCGCTGGACACGATCCGCGTCGAGGTCAACGCGCTGCCCGCCACCTTCCAGACGGCCAGACCCGCCTCGGCCGGCAGGCCAAGCCAGGGACGCTCCCGCCGACGGCGACCGGCTGGCCCGGGCGCAGCCGGCGCCGCGCGGACAACGACCTGACCGTCGCAGATGGACCAGCCGATCGGACAGGTCCTCGTCGTCAGCGTCAGCACGCAGGCCGGGTGGTGACCTACCGGGTGTGGGCGCGCTGCCACCACCGGCGCCCGGTACCAGGCCGAACACGGCTGAGCGGATCGCAGCCCAATCGCCGGTGCGCCACCAATCGAACAGCCACACGGTGCCGATGACCGGCACGGTAAGCGCGGCCAAGCGAGGCGCCGCCCCAGGGTGTGGACGGGCGGGCGGCATCCGTCACGAGAGTGAGGCCGGGCCGGCGCTGCCGGCCGATACTGGCGTCGAGGTGTTCGGCTCGCTGACCAGAGAGGCGGTGCCGTGGTCGACCGGTTGGCGTGGTTGCGCCGCCGCGCCGAGGTCCTACCGCCGGTGGCCGTGGACGCGGTGATCGCGGTGCTGTGCTACCTGGCGACGGTGGCGTTGCCGGTGAAGGTGGCCCGCGAGGGCGACTGGTCGCTGTTCGTGCTGGCCGCGGTGGCGTCCGTGCCGCTGGTGTGGCGGCGCCGGCAGCCGGTTGTCGTGGCGGCGCTGGTCGGGGCGGGCACCCTCGGGCTGGCGATCACGGGAGCGTTGGGTGGCATCCCGCTGCCGTACGGGCAGCTGGTGGCGACCTATACCGTGGCGTCGCTGGCGGCGCCGGTGTGGCGGCTGCTGGTGATGGTGGCCACCGGCGGCGGTGTGGTCGTGTCGGTGCTGCTGTTGCTGCGGCAGGGGCCGGCCAGCCTCGCCCTGGCAGCGTTGCCGTTCGTGGTGGCGTACGCCCTCGGGACCGGGGTGCGGGCGCGGCGCGACCGGATCGCGATGCTGGAGGAACGCACCCGCCGGCTCGCCGACGCGCAACAGGTCACCGCCGCGCGGGAACGGGAGCGCATCGCCCGGGAGATCCACGACATCGTCGCCCACTCGGTGAGCCTCATGGTGGTGCAGGCCGAGGCGGGCCTGGTCCTCGCCGCCAACACGGACCCGGCCGCGAAGACCTTCGACACGATCTCGGCCACCGGCCGGGAGGCGCTGACCCAACTCGACCGTGCGCTCGGGGTGCTCCGCGGTGACGGCCCGACCCGCCGCCCCCCGCCCGGCCTGGACGACCTCCTGGAGCTGATGCACCGGGCCCGGCTCGCCGGCCTGGACGCGGAACTGACCGAGCGCGGCCGGCCGCGGCCGGTCCCGGCCGACCTGGCAACCGCGGTGTACCGGCTGGTGCAGGAGGCGGTGACCAACACCGTCAGGCACGCCGAGGCGAGCCGCATCGACGTCCGGTTGGACTGGCAGGATGCCGCGGTGCGGATCGAGGTGAGCGACGACGGCCACGGCCCGACGCCGACACGGGCCGTGACCGGTCGAGGGCTGGTCGGGATGCGGGAGCGGGTCCAGGCGTTCGGCGGCGAGTTGCACACCGGTGCGGGCGAGGGCGGGACCGGGTTCCGGATCACCGCCGTCTTGCCCCTGCCCGGCGCGTCCACGACCGGTGGCGGGGGTGGCGATGGCTGAGCCGATCCGGGTCCTGGTGGTTGACGACCAGGCCCTCGTGCGTCACGGGTTCGGCGTCATCCTCCGCGCCGAGCCGGACATCACCGTGGTCGGCGAGGCCGCCGACGGCGCTGAGGCGATCGACGCCGCTGTCGCGCTGCAACCGGGTGTGGTGCTGATGGATGTCCGGATGCCCGGCATGGACGGCATCACCGCCACCGCTGCGATCTGCGCCGACACCTCGGCGCGGGTGCTGATCCTGACCACGTACGACCTGGACGAGTACGTGTACGACGCGTTGCGGGCCGGGGCGAGCGGGTTCCTGCTCAAGTCGATGCGGGGCCGGGACCTGGTCGACGCGGTACGGGTGGTGGCGGCTGGGGAGGCGCTGCTCGCCCCGACCGTGACCCGTCGGTTGATCGCCGACATGGTGGCCCGGACCGCCGCCCCGGCTGCACAGCCGCCCCGGCCGGGGCCGGCCGTGGCGGTGGGGCGGCTGGCCGGGCTCAGCCCCCGGGAGACCGACACACTGCGTGCGCTGGCCCGGGGACTGTCCAACGCGGAGATCGCCGCCGAGCTGTACGTCACCGAACACACGGTGAAGACCCACGTCTCCAACCTGCTGGCGAAGCTGGGGTTGCGGGATCGGGTGCAGGCGGTGGTCCTGGCGTACGAGTCCGGACTCGTCGTGGCCGGGCCGGCTCATTCTCAGGAGTGAGCTGACGGGCTCCCTCTCATGGGCGTTCCCCGGCGCTGGCTGCCGCGTCGAGCATCAGGGCATGCGTGCCGCAGTAGTTGTCAGGTTGTCGATCCGCCGGCCGGTTCTCGTCGTGCTGGTGTGGCTGGCCGTCGTCGCCGGCTCGTTCACCGTCGGGGTCGGGGTGTTCGGACGGCTGGTCAGTGACGTCGGGGTGGTGCCGGGCAGCGAGTCCGACCGCGGCTACACGCTGATCGGGCAGGCCGGGCCCGAGCCGGTGACGCTGACCGCGATCGTGCACGGCCGCCCCGCCGTCGACCCCGCCGTACGTGATGTCGTGGCCGCCGCGGTGGCCGATCTGCGCGCGACACCCGGCGTCCTGGCGGTGGCCGAACCGGTTGCGTCCACCGCCACCGGCACCGCATTCCTGCTGCGTGTGCAGGTGGAGCCGGGCCGGGGCGCGCCGGCGGCGGCGCGGGCGGTCGCGGACCGGCTGCGCCGCATCGACGTCGGCACGGTCACGGTGGCCGGTGGGCCGCTGACCGACGACGAGTTCAACGCCCAGGCCCAGTCGGACGTGCAACGCGCCGAGCTGCTCACCACACCGGTCGTCCTGTTGCTGCTGCTGGTCGTGTTCGGTGGGCTGCGCGCCGCCGTCCTCCCGCTGGTGGTCGCCGTCGCCGGGGTGGGCGGCACGTTCGGCATCCTGTACGGGTTCAGCCTGATCGGGGACGTGTCGGTGTACGCGATCCAGGTCGCCACCATGCTGTCGGTCGGTCTTTCCGTCGACTACGGCCTGCTGGTGGTGAGCCGGTTCCGGCAGGAACGCGCCACCGACCCCGACGTGCGCGGTGCGGTCGCCCGCGCGGGTGCCACCGCCGGGCGGACCGTGCTGTACTCCGGGCTGACCGTCGCCGCCGTGCTCGCCGGGCTGCTGGCGTTCCCCGACCCGTTCCTGCGCTCGATGGGCCTCGCCGGGATCGGTGTGGTCACCGTCGTGGTCGCGGCGGCGCTCACGTTGCTGCCCGCGCTGCTGACCCTGCTCGGGCAGCGCATCACCCCCGCCAGACCACTCGCGGCCGGCGCCGGGGTGTTCGCGCGGATCGCCAGGGCAGTCCAGCGCCGCCCCGCGCTGACCTTGCTCGCCGCCGCCGGGGCGATGGTGGTGCTGGCGCTGCCGGTGCTCGGCCTGCGGCTGGCGCAGGTCGACGCGCGGCTGCTGCCGACCGCGACGCAGACCCGTCAGCTCTACGACGCGACCGTCACCTACTTCCCGGACCTGGCCCGCCCCGCCCCGATCCTCGTCGCCGTCGCCGCGCCCACCGACAGCCCCACCGTCGCCGCGCTGCGCGGACAGGTCGCCGCGGTGCCGGGCGTGACCGGGGTCGAGATCGCCCGGCCGGGGCCGGTCACCGTGCTGCGGGTCGGCATCGACCAGCCCGCCTACAGCACCGCCGCCCGCCACACCGTCACCGCCATCCGGGCCCTGCACGCCCGGGTGGAGATGGCGGTCACCGGGGACACCGCCCTGCTCGTCGACTACCAGGACATGATCATCGACCGGTTGCCGTACGCGGTCGTGCTCATGGCGGCCGGCACGCTGGTCCTGCTGTTCCTGTTCACCGGTTCGGTCCTGCTCCCGGTCAAGGCGGTCCTGACCAACGTGCTGAGCATCGGCGCCGGACTGGGTGCGGTGGTGTGGGTGTTCCAGCAGGGCCACCTCGCCGGCTGGTTCGGCACCACCCGCCTCGACGCCACCCACGTCTCCGTACCCGTGCTCGTGGCGGCCATCGCGTTCGGGCTGTCGGTGGACTACGAGGTGTTCCTGCTATCCCGGATCCGGGAACGCTGGCTCGCCACCGGCGACAACCAGCGCGCCGTCGCGGAAGGGTTGCAGCACACCGGCCGGATCATCACCTCGGCCGCGCTGCTGCTGGGCATTGTGTTCGCCGGGTTCCTCGTCGCCGGGTTCGTCCCGGTGCAGGCCATCGGCCTCGGGCTGCTGCTGGCCGTCGCTCTTGACGCCACTGTCGTGCGGCTCCTGCTCGTCCCGGCCACCATGACCGTGGCCGGCCGGTACAACTGGTGGGCCCCGGCACCGCTGCGGCGCCTACACACCCGCCTCGGCCTGCACGACGGTGCCCCGCCCGAAACCGCGGCCGGGCCGCCCGTACCCCAACCCGCCACAGCCGGCGCGAACCGGTCGAGGGTGAAGTGAGATGGTGCGCCGCTCCTGCCCCGTGCCGGGTACCCGGCGCCCACCCTGGCACCAGCGGCTGCGCGCCGCGATCGCAGCGCCGGTGGCTCGGTACCTGTCGCGGCAGGCCGCTCGACCGCACGGACCCGTCGGTCGGCTCATCGCCCGCAACTGGGTCCGGGAAACCGCCGCCGTCAACGACACCGCCGTCGACCTGCTCGCCCCACAGGCCGGGGAGCGGATCGGCGAGATCGGCTTCGGCCCCGGCCGTACCATCGCCCGCCTCGCCGCCGCCGGCGCCGACGTGCTCGGCGTCGACGCCTCCGCGGACATGGTCGCCGCCGCGGCGCGCCGCAACGCGGCACACATCACCGCCGGACGCATCCAGCTGCACCACGGCGACAACACGCTGCCCACCGGCGACGGCACCCTGGACGGGGTGCTCAGCGTGCACAGCCTCTACTTCTGGCCCGACCCGGCCGTGGTGCTGGCCGAGATCCGCCGCGCCCTGCGCCCCGGCGGACGGCTCGTCCTCGCCTTCCGCTGCGGCGAGCACCCGAGGCCGGCCCGGTTCGACCCGACCGTGTACCGCGTACCCACCACCACCGAGGCCGTCGGCTGGCTCAACCATGCCGGGTTCACGAACGTGGCGGTACACCGCCGGCCCCGGACCGCCACCATCGTGTGGATCACCGCGACCGCGCCGTGACCACCGTTGACCGTCCATCATGTGATGAACATGGCGTGGGCAGCCCTCCTGGAGCGCGGGCTGGCTGGTACCGCGCTGGCCACCGCATGCCGGCGATGGACCAGGCGCCCGGCTGGTCGCCAAGATGCTGGCCCGGCAGGCGCTGCATCATCTGCGCGCCGCCCGGGCGACTCCGCATAGCACCCCAGAAAGGCGCTGAAGCACGTCTGGTCGATCGGCCCAGCCGTACTCAGTAGCTACGGCAGGGGGTAGGTCGTTTCGATCGTCAGTACGCCGGTCGGGCTGGCGCAGTTCTGTGACGTGCCCCCGGCGGGTCCCGTACAACATGGGAACGCGCCGCTACCAGCCCAAACGCCGTGTTCGTGGTGGTAGACGGTGCGTGGCCGCTGCCGCCAAGAGGCCCTCGGTCGCTGTGATCGGCAGCGGTCAGGCGTCATCGGCGGCGACTACGCGGTGGCGTGCACGGTTCCTGACCGTTTGGATATGTGGAGGAGGCGCGAGTCATCGACGGAGGTTGGGCGACAGGAGGTGCCCAGGGGCGACGGGGAACCACCTCTGAGCGGAGAGCCCACCCCGGCTCGGGGTGGGCTCTCCGTGAGAACTACCCGGTTGGCTGCACACCTCCGGCTCCGCCGATCAACGATACGGACTTGCGGGCCAGCGGCCACTCACCACGGGCCGGTCCAAACCGCTAGCGCCGCACTGGGCGCGGCTGATCTGCGCCTTGCCGCCATCCCGGCTGATGCGGCCCGCCCGTGTTCGGAGATCATCCAGGTAAGCCGACCCACGCGACCCGACCAAAGCGCAATCATCTGCCGATGAG
This sequence comes from Actinoplanes sp., assembly GCA_036001925.1. GTDB lineage: Bacteria > Actinomycetota > Actinomycetes > Mycobacteriales > Micromonosporaceae > Actinoplanes. The sequence continues at coordinate 5,773 of DASYTU010000194.1, read as the reverse complement.
AGGATGCTTAGACATCGACGGTCATGAGCGACCACCAGCCCGGCAGCGACCGCCTCGGTCGCCGACTCTGGACTCGACCAGCGTGACAGCGGTATCCCACGGGTGGCCGGCAGCTCACAGGCCAGGGCTTTGACCTGGGCCACCTGCACCAGCGTGCATCGGGGTGGCCGGCCGGTGCGGGGCCGGTCCACCAGCCCGGCCATGCCACGCTGGTAGAAACGGCGCCGCCACTTGCCCACTGTGTCGACACATACGCCCGGTCGATTGGCGATGGTGGTGTTGGCCTGCCCCTCGGCGGCCGCGAGGACGATCCGTGCGCGTAGCACTTGCCGCTGGGTGGCCGTGGGCCGATTGAGCAGGGCCGACAACGCGGCCTGGTCATGGTCATCGAGCGTGATCTGGTGGGGGTTGCGCATCGGCACCAGCCTGTTCTGCCAGACCCCATCCGGGCCCGCTGGCCGCGACACGCCGCCATCGTCGGGCACCATAGGAACCCGTGGCCAACACTCCACCCGAGTCGACCAAGAACTCGCTGCTCTGCCGCCTCAACGATTGCACCCGCGAACGCTGGCCCGCCCTGGCCCGAGTCACCGCGCGCCACCGCGGCGGGTTTGCCTACGTCAACGGACAACTGGCCGATGGCACCGTGCTGCCGCTGTGCCGGCTGCGCTACGGCGGCTACGCCAACCGGTGGGGCTTCGCGATCTACCTCGCCAGCAAGGACGGCTACGAAGACAAGCTCCTGCCCAGCGGCTACCCGGTCGGCACCGTGGAAGAGGCCCTCGACTGCGCCTGCGGCCTCTACCTGGGCGACCCCACCGCCTGGCGCACCGAGTAATCCCCGACGAACTTACGAATAGGGGTACTTAGGTTGCGAGTGATCTTGCGAAGGTCAGGGTTACCCTGCGAGTCGCTGCCGGAGAGGCGATCACGAACGTTGTGCGGCATGCGAGGGCGACCTGCTGCACGGTGCGGCTCGCTGTGGTCCCGGCCCGGACGGTCCCGCGCCGGCGGTCGCGCCGGTCGCCCTGCGGGTCGAGGTACGTGACAACGGCATCGGCATCGGCCCCGACGTACCGGCCGGCGTCGGGTTGCTGTCGCAGCGCGAACGGGCCGCCGAATTGGGCGGGACGTGTGAGGTCACCGACGCGCCGGGCGGCGGTACCCTCGTCAACGCCGTCCTGCCGATCCGCTGACCGCCGTCGCCGTCGGCGGGTCGGCTGCGGATGGATCGGGGGAGTGCCTGACCCTGTCGGGTTGGGTGCGCGCCGGGGACCACCGTCGCGGCAGGCGCCCGTCGGGTCGGATAGGACAGTCCCTTCGCGCTCAGCAACGCGTTCAAGGGGGTGCGCGGCCGCCCGTACGAGCACCGCTCACGCCGGGCCGCCGCATCGAGCCGCCGGGCAACCCGTCGTCGCACACCGGCGGCCGGCTGGCCGGCCATACTGCGTCGCCGTGACGATGCAGCGCCGCAGCTCGGTGACCGCGTCCGGGGGCGCCGTCGACCGCCGAGCCGTTCAGGCCGATCCGGCGTACCGCGAGGCGCTGGTTCGCCGTGAGCGTCGTGACCAGGCCCGTTACCTCCTCGCGCGCGGTCCGGAGCTGGGCGCGGAGTTGCGTATCGGCCGCCCAGATCTGCCGCGCACGTTCGACGACGGTGGCCTGGTGGACCTCAACCAGGTGCCCGAGTCGTTCATCGCTGAGCTGCCGGGCTTCACCGCCGAAATTGCCGAGCGCGTTGTCAGCGCCCGTAGGTTGCGGGGAGGGTTTCTTATCGCGGACGATCTGGTGGTCTTCGCTGGCGTGCGCGTGGAGGTGCTGGAGCTGTGCCGGGACCGGTTGCTCTTTCCGCTGCGCTAGCTGAGCCGGCGTCGCGGACGCGTTCGGAATGCCTCGCCGCGTTGTCGCCCTGCGAGTCGCCGGATCAGGCCGGGTGATGAGCCTCGATCTCCTCCTCGCTGACCCTCGTCGGCTCGAGCACCCGATGCAGGAACTCCCGGGTGCGGGCCTCCCGCGGGGCGCCGAGAACGTCGGCCGGCGGGCCGGACTCGACCAACACGCCGCCGTCCATGAACACCACCCGATCGGCGACCTCGCGGGCGAAGCTCATCTCATGGGTGACGACCATCATCGTCATGCCGTCGGCCACTAGGCCGCGCATGACGGCGAGCACCTCACCGACCAGCTCGGGGTCGAGCGCGCTGGTCGGCTCGTCGAACAGCATTAGCTCGGGACCCATGGCCAGGGACCGGGCGATCGCCGCCCGCTGCTGTTGTCCGCCGGACAGCTGGGCTGGGTAGGCGTCGGCCTTCGCGGTAAGCCCGACGCGGTCGAGGTTCTCCATCGCCACGCGGTTCGCCTCCGCCCTCGACCGGCGCAGGACCCGGCGCTGGGCAATGGTCAGGTTGTCGCGGACGGTGAGATGGCCGAACAGGTTGAACTGCTGGAAGACCATGCCGATGCGCCGGCGCACCCGATCGATGTCGCAGTCGGGATCGGTGATCTCGACGCCGCCCACGTGGATCGAGCCATGGCTCGGCTCCTCCAGCAGGTTCACGCAGCGCAGCAGGGTGGACTTGCCCGAGCCGGACGGGCCGATGACGCAGACCACCTCGCCATACCGGACCTCCAGGTCGATGCCGCGGAGCACCTCCACCGGGCCGAACGACTTATGCAGGCCTTGGATCGAGATCGCGTTCACGGGCGCCTCACCTGGCCCTCGCAGCCCGTAGTTCGAGCCGGCGGACGAGCTGCGACAGCGGCAGGGTGATGGCGAGGTACAGCAGGCCGGCCACCACCAGTGGCGTCGGGTTGACCCGCTGGTTGAGAACGTCACCCGAGAACTTGGTCAACTCTATGGTCCCCGCGGTCACGCCGAGGACGTACGCCAGCGACGTGTCCTTGGTCAGCAGGACGATCTCGTTGGTGAGCGGCGGGATCACGATCCGGAACGCCTGCGGCAGGATGATCGAGATCATGGCCCAGGTGTAGGACATGCCCAGGGTACGGGCGGCCTCCATCTGACCCTTTGGCACCGCCTGGATGCCGGCCCGGATCGTCTCGGCCATGTATGCCGCGGCGGTCAGCCCCAGTCCGATCATCACCGAGCCGTACACTCCGCCGGGGATTTCCCGTTCCGGGAACGCAAGCGGGATCCCGTACCCGACCATGAACAGGACGAGCAGCGCGGGCAGACCGCGAAACAGCTCGACATATCCGGTGGCGGCCCAGCGGTACGGAGCCACCGAGGACAGGCGCATGAGCGCCAGCACCATGCCGAGGGCTAGGCCGAACGCAAACGCGAGCAACGTGTAGATCACGGTGTTGCGCAGCGCGACGAGCACGACGTCGGGAAACATCGACCGCGCGATGTCCAACCTGAAGAACGCATCGGCGAGACGCCCCCAGTCCGCCGCCAGCGCCACCGTCAGGACTGCCGCGATGAAGACCAAATACTGGACGCCACGTACGAGCCGCCGGCGTTGCCGCCGGCCCAGGCGCCGGCGCGGGGGTGGGGCGTCTTCTGCGGCCGGCGCCGGCTCGACGAGTTGTGCCATTCGACTCTCCATCGCGGTGCGGGGAAGGGTGAGCTCCGCTTACGGCCCAAGGGATCCGCGCGGCGCCCGTGTCCCTACGTGGACCAGGCGGCGATCAGGGCGTCTTGCCGATCCACTTCTCGTAGATTTTGTCGTACGTGCCGTCCTTCTTGGCCGCCTCAATCGATTCGTTGATCGTCTTGAGCAGCCCCGGGTTGCCGCCCTTCTTCACGGCGAAGCCGTACTGCTCGCCAGTGTTGAACTGGGCCGACACCGTGAACTTGCCCGGGTTTTCCTTGATGTACTCGGACCACACCGGCAGGTCGTTCACCGCCCCCTTCACCTGACCGGTCGCCAGCGCCTGCTGTTCGGCTGCAAGATCCCGATACGAGACGATCTCGACCTTCAGACCCTGGTCGGTGACCTGCTTCTTGACGTAGTCCTCGCCGGTCGTGGCGGCCTGAACGCCGAGGCGCTTCCCGTTGAGTTCGGCGAGGCTCTTGTACGACGTTCCGGTCGGGACCAGAAGCGCCTGGGTCGCATCGAAGTACGGGTCGGAGAAGTCCAGGACCTGCTTGCGCGCGTCGGTGATGGTCATACCGGCCGCGGCGACGTCGCACTTGCCAGCGTTGAGATCCTGACCCGATTTGATCCCCTCGAACGGCGTGTCGACGATCTCCTGTGTCACGCCGAGCTTCTTCGCTGCCAAGTCGATCATGTCGACGTCAAAGCCGACGACCTTGCCAGAAGCGTCCTTGGACTGGAACGGCGCGTAGGGCAGGTGGGTACACGTGACGAGCTTGCCCTGCTTGATCAGCTTGACGCCACCCGCCGTCGTCTGGCCGGTGTCCTTCTTCGCGCACCCCGCTGCCGATGCGGCGAGGCAAAGCGCGAGCGTCGCGATAGCGAGACCACGCGACGACGACCGGGATGCAGCCATGGCGATTCCCCTCTCAACGGTCCTTGCCCAGAACATCATCGCAAGTACCGCACACTAACCGGCACAGTAACCGCGCACCCCGCGGTGGAACTGGACGCGCGCTTACGCGTTCAGCTCGCCCGCGAGCGCCGAGAACAGGACGGGATCCGCGAGCGCGAGGTCGTGGCCGAGGTCCCGATCACTGGCGAACTCACGCTTCGGCCCGGCCACTCATGGCCTGCTTCCCAGCGCATTCTCGACCCACGCGCGCAGTACGGCGGCCGGGGCGGCACCGGCCTGCCGGGCGATCACCTGTCCGTTCTTCATGACCATGAGGGTGGGTAAGGCCTGCACGGCGACCGTTCGGACAGTTTCGGCGCGGCGTCGACGTCGACCTTGACCAGCTTCAACCAGCCGGCGAGGCCCGCCATCACTTGTGCTCGGCGATCGTGTGCTCGACCGGGATCCGTTGCGAGGACTGGGCTTTGCGCTGCGCCTTCCACGCGGCTTGGCGGGCCGGTACGGCGCGGGGCGCAGCTTGAGCGGCGGCGCGGTGACCTGGTCGGGATGGTGGGCGGGGCCCGCCTCGACTACCTTCGCCACGGTCGTCCGGCCACGACCGATCGCCACGTGTTCTTCCGCGCCGCTGCTCCCCGGCGCCCGATCGGGAGCGCCGCGGTGTCGTCACTGGCCCGCTTCTACCTGATCAAGGCGGGTGTCGAAGTTCCCCGGCCGGGATCGCACACCCTGCGGCACTCGGCGGTGCAGCGCTTGGTCGATGCGAACTTCGACCTCGAGACCATCGGCGACTTCGTCGGGCACCGTTCCGCGCGTTCCACCGAGGTCTACGCCAAGGTCGCCGTCGAAGCGCTGCGCGAGGTCGCTCTCGGCGATGGCGAGGAGGTTCTGGCATGAACGACAGCCTCACCGCCGCCGTCGCCGACTTCCTGGCTCACAAGCGGGCGCTGGGGCGCAAGTATCACACCGAGGAGGCGACGCTGCGGCTGCTGCTCGCGTTCACCGGCCAGCATGGCGTGCAGGGCCTGCACCAGCTCACCCCTGCCTGCTCGACGTGTTCGTCGCCTCACGGCCCAGGGCACGAGCCCGCAGCATCAACCATCTCGTCGGGATCGTCTGTTGCTTCCTCGACTGGGCGGTCGCCCAGCAGCGGTTGCACGCCTCACCGCTGCACAGAGTGCGGCGACGCGAGACGGACGTGCGCCTGCCGTTCCTCTTCGACGTCAGCAAGGCCCGCCTGCTGCTTGAGGCGGCCGCGGCGCTGCCCGACAACTCCCGGGCCGTCGGCCGCGGCGCCACC
>DASYTU010000193.1:0-7412 GCA_036001925.1 Actinoplanes sp. | reverse complement strand
AGGCAGGTCATCCGGGTTCAGGTTCGATACACCCTACGCCGGGACAGGCACATCGCGAGACGAACCCGGCCACAGAAGAGCCGGCTTCGTCTTGCTTCTTCGGTCTGCGCAGCCCTCACGTCCGCCGTCTCGATGTCGGTTAGATCAGACGATTCGGCAATGCTCAGCGTGGCGAGCAGGGACCGCAACGCTAGACCCTGCGCCGCCGCCTCGGTGCCCTACGCGACCGGCTTGCCGCCACCCCGGACAGCCCGCCCAGGCCTGTTACCCGGGCGCCGGGCTGAAGGGGCCGTCCTTTCCGGCCGTCGCCGCGCCGGTATGTGCCTCCGCGGAACCGTCACCGCGAGCGGGCTGAAGCGGTGACCGGTGGCGAGCGCGTTGCCCCGTTCGCCATCAGTCTGGGCGGGCTGTCAGGATCAGGCGGGGCGGGCCGCGGCGACGAGGCGGCCGCGGTCCGAGGTGGGGAAGCGGTCGAGCATCGCCCGTACCTCGGTGGCGCTGGCGTTCGCGCCGAACAGTTCGGTGCCGGGCTCCATGCGTACGCCTTCCGCCAGCGGCCCCGCGACGACCGGATCGAAGCCGAGGGCGTCGACGAAGGCCGAGACCGCGGCGACGTCGTTCGCGTCGTCCCCGGCGATTGCGATGGCCCTGCGCCCGGCCGTTCCGGCCGGCCGGGCGCCGCTCTCGAGGTCGTGGTAGCCCATGTGATTGAAGGCCTTCACAATCCGCGAGTGCGGCAGGAATGCCTGCACGATCTCGCTGGAGGAGGTGCGCGGGTCGGTGAGGTCGTCGCGGATCCCGTCAACCTCCCACCAGTAGTTCATCGCGTCGACGATCAGCTTGCCGTCCAGCGCATCCACGGGCACGTCGCGGAACTTGCCGAGCGGCAGAGCCAGGACGACGATGTCGGCGCGCTCGGCCGCCTCGGGCGCGGTGACGGCGGTCGCGCCGGGCGTTATGACCTCGACGATCAGGGCGATCTTCGACGGATCGCCGGAGCCGGCGACGAGCACTCGGTAGCCGGCCGCGACGGCGAGCCGGGCCAACACGGTGCCGACCTTGCCGGCGCCGAGAATGCCGATGGTGGTCACTGGCCTACCTCCGCACCCGCCAGAATGTCGCGGACCATCGGGGCAACCTTCGCGCCGAACAGCTCGACGGCGCGCGTCCGGGGGCTGACCGGCTGAGCCCCGGCGGTGTAGATGAGGTCGAAACGGCCCACGCCGAGCGTCTGGACGGCCCCGGCGATCTTACGGGCCACCGTCTCGGGCGAGCCGATGTACAGCGAGCCGTGCGCCACCTCGGCATCGAACTCCGAACGGCGCAGCGGCGGCCAGCCGCGCAGCGCGCCGATCCGGTCCCGGATCACCTTGTACGCAGGGTAGAACAGCTCCTTGGCCTGCTCGTCGGTGTCCGCGACGAACCCCGGGGAGTGCATCCCGACCGGATGCGCGACCGTGCCGAGCTGATCGGCGGCCCGGCGGTAGAGGTCGATGTAGGGGGCGAAACGCGCCGGGGAGCCGCCGATGACGGCCAGCATGAGCGGCAAGCCGTAGCGCGCGGTGCGGACCACCGACTGCGGGGAGCCACCGACGCCGACCCACGTGCTCAGGCGGCCGGACTCGGTCTTCGGGAACACGTCGGCGTTCTCGAGCGCGGCGCGGGTGGTGCCACTCCAGGTGACCGGCTTCTCGTCGAGCAGTTTCACGAAGAGGTCGAGCTTCTCCTCGAACAGCACGTCGTAGTCGCTCAGGTCGTAGCCGAACAGCGGGAACGACTCGGTGAACGACCCGCGCCCAAGGATCGCCTCGGCACGGCCGTGCGAGATCGCGTCCACCGTCGCGAAGCGCTGGAACACTCGGACCGGGTCGTCGGAGCTGAGCACGGTCACGCCGGAGGCGAGCTTGATGCGCGAGGTGCGCGCGGCGATCGCGGCCAGGACGGTCTCCGGGGTGGAGATCGAGTACTCCGGGCGGTGATGCTCGCCGAGGGCGATCACGTCGACGCCGAGCTCGTCGGCGAGCACGGCCTCGTCGACGACCTGCCGGATCGCGGCAGCCTGGGAGACGGGTACGCCGGAGTCGTCCACCGGTACGTCGCCGAAGGTGTCGAGACCGAGTACGAAGTCACTCATGGTGCTGTCCTCCTGTAATTGACATGTCAGCCGTATGATTGACACATCAAACACAGAAGGGCGCTCAGTTATGCCGGGGACGCGACGACTGCCCACGCGCACCGAACTTCAGACGTGGCGCGAGTTCATCGAGGCCACCGAGGCGCTGCGTACCGTGCTCGCCGCCCGGCTGCAGAGCGACACCGGGCTGTCCCCGGGCGACTACGCCGTGCTCCTGGCCCTGAGCGAGGCCGAGAACGGACGGATGCGGTCGTCCGACTTGGCCACGCGGGTCGGCTGGGAACGCAGCCGCCTCTCCCACCACCTCGGCCGGATGGAACGCCGGCAGCTGATCCGGCGCGAGAAGGCCGCCACCGACAGCCGCGGCGCGGAGATCATCCTAGCGCCGGCGGGCGCGACGGCCTTCCGCGAGGCCACTGCGCCGCACCTGCGCGCGATCCGGGAGCTGTTCGTCGACGCGCTCACCCCCGAGCAGGTCGCCGCCGCGGCCGACGTCGCCGCCGCCCTGCGGGAGCACCTGGCGCGACCCCACTCGGCCCGGCGGACTTGCTGACTGATCCGCCGACATGTCAGATCATGTTCGCGCTCGCCGGCATGGCTCGGGTGATCTGCGTCGGCGTTCAACAGGGCGCTAGTGGCGGTCATGGAGGCGCGCCGGTTGACCAGGCCCGATGCAGAGCAAACGCAAAGATCTTGTTCCATGCGTCGGCGGGCGGGAATGGACACGCAGTTGAGCGGGGTCGACTTCCGGCCGGGCGAAGACCAGACCGTGTCCGACGTAGTCGGCGCCGGACAGCTCCCTCTCTCGTACTCCCGGCGGCGCCGCCGCTCGATGACCGCGGCCCCCTACGGCTGCCCCCACGGATAGAACGGCTCGGCCCGCGGCCGATCTGGGGGTGCCGAAGAGCAGGCGGTCGTGCGCCTTGGGGCAGCGCGGGCATGGATGCTCCCCGGCGACCTCGGTCACCGTCTGGCGCACCCGATGAGGCGCGATGCGACCCGTCTGAGCGGGTTAACGCGTCCGCGCCCGGGCCAGTAGCGTGGGCGCGAGAGGACGGCCGGTTGTAGCGGCCGGCCGCCCCCGCCCTGACCGCTACCAGGGACGTGAACCGTGGACCAGCCGGCCACATTCGGCGAGCAGCTGCGCCGCCTGCGTCAACAGCGTGGCCTGTCGATCCGCGACCTCGCCAAGCTGGCCCACCACTCGAAGAGCGTCGTTTGGGAATGGGAGTCCGGTCTCAAGGTGCCGACCGCCGACGTCACCGGCCGCCTCGACCAGCTGCTCGACGGCGACGGCGTGCTCACCGCAGCGGCCGGTCAGCTCGCCCCGGTTAACGGCCACGCCGAGCGGCTCGCCCACGTCGCCGCCGCACCGCGAACCGTGGACGCCGCATCCGTTGACGCACTCGCCGGCATTCTCGCGAACATGCGCCGACTCGAGGACTCCGCCGGCCCGGGCCCGCTGGTCGCCGCGACCGCCGGACCGCTCAAGCTGGTCGAGACGCTCGCCGACGAAGCCCGCGGTCCGCTCCGCCCCCGCGTGGTGCACCTGGCCGGCCAATGGGCGCAGTTCGCCGGCTGGCTGCGCGCCGCGACGGGGCAGCCCGGCAAGGCGCGCGACTGGTACGCCCGGACGCTCGAACACGCGACCGAGGCAGGGAACCGGGACCTGATCGCGACGTCACTGTCGATGCGCGGGAACCTCGCGTGGATGGCTCGCCAACCCGGCCCGGTGGTCGGGTTGTCCGCGGCCGCAGCGGACCACGCGGACAGCCCGGGCGTGCGGGCCATGGCAGAGCAGCAGCAAGCCCGCGGGCACGCCGTGCTGGGCGAGGCCGATCAGGTGGAGCGGCTCCTCGACCGGGCCGAGCGCGACATGGTGTCGGCCGCCGAACATCACGAGGATGCGCCGCCGTGGATCTACTTCTACTCGCCCGGCTACCTGCAGATGCAGCGCGGCCTCGCATATCGGCTGCTCGGCCGTACCGGCGACGCGATCGCCGCGCTGACTGCGGGCCTGGCCGAGACTGAGGAGGACGTACGGTCGTCGGAATTCGTCTCGGTGTACGTCCTGCACCTCGCCGAAGAGCACCTCCAGGCGGGCAACCGGGATGTCGGCGCGCAACTGCTCGAACAGGTGCGGCAGGTGGCCGCCGCGACCGGGTCCGGGCGGCTGGCGGCTGACGTGGCCCGGCTGGCCCGCCGCTTCCATCTGTAGGGCGTGTCCGTGTCCGCGATCGGCGGCGCGGACAGAGCACGGACACCAGACGTCTTCACCGCTCGTAGCTGCCCCGTAACGATCGAGGGACGGGGCGGCGGGTCGGCGGCGAGAAAGCCTCGGCCCGTCGCCTCCCCCAGACGACGCGGCGGAGGCCCCGATGCCACAGGGACGGAATGGGCACGTCCAGCACCGGTCGCGGCGGCGTTGGTGGTCACCGTGGGAGCCGGTTTGCCGGTGTGGCCTCGACGCCTGGCCGTGCCCGGTGCTGCGGATGCTGGAGCGTCAGGCAGCAGCGATGGTCGCGGCCGGTCCGGCCTGGAACGGCGACACCGCCAGGCTGCCGGTTCAACGGTCCTTGCCTCTCCTGACGCCCGGCCAGCTCGCCCGCACCGGCCAGCAGGATCGGGCGCGGCCGTCGTGACCACACTGGAGCACTGTCCGGATCGCCCGTCCTGGGGCTGCCGTGCATGCGGCGAGCCGTGGCCGTGCGAGCGGGCCCGCAAGAATCTCGCCGATGATCCCACCGTGGTCGTCTACATGTCTCTCCAGCTGGCGCTGGCATCTCGCGGGCAGCTGGCCGTCCGTCTCAACGACGCCGTGAGTCCCCCACCGGCTCAACGGCTCGCGAGGTGCATCGCCATCGCGACCGATCCCGACGTGCGGGGTTTGGCCAGCCGTCACCGGCAACGCGAGGAACGCCGGTACCCGGCCTGGTGGTCGTGGACGCTACCGGCCTTGGTGGCGGAGCACCGGCAGCCAGTTGAACACCCGCCGGCCCGTACGCAGCTTCCGCAGACCAGCCCCAGGAACAAGGACAAGGACAGCGCCGCGCGTCGCGATACGGTCCCGGGATGGCTGACACCCGGTTGACCACACCCGCGTTTCTCGTACTCGGCATTATCGACGTGCTGGGTGAGGCCAGCCCGTACGACGTGAAGGTCCACGCCGCCCGCACGGTGGCGCCGTTCTGGTCGATGCCACACGCTCAGGTATATGCGCAGTGCGACCGCCTCGTCGAGAATGGTCTGCTGTCGGAGGTCCGGCAGGCCGGTGGGCGGAACCGGCGGGTGATGAGGCTGACCACCGCGGGTAAGGCGGCCCTCCACGACTGGCTTGCCGACCCGGCCTTCGTGCCGGTCGAGGCACGCGAGCGCGGCATCCTGAAGCTGTGGTTCGGGGCTCAGCCGGCGGTCCTTGCTCCCGTACAACTTACCGAGCATCGCCGTACGCTCGCGGATTACGAGGAACTCGCAGACCGCGTCGGCGACCTGCTGACACGCGGGCAGCGCGAGGCCCTGGAGTTCGGGATCCGCTATGAACGCATGATGGTCGATTTCTGGCAGTGGGTGGCGCAGCACGGTTCGTAACTCCGGCGATGCCGCCACCGCGGGGTTGACCCCGACGGCGCGTCGCCGTTAGCCTCCCGATAGTCCAGACAGGACTATTAAGGGCCGCGATCGAGGAGGTCGCCGTGAACCGTCCCGGGAGGCCCGCCTGGCGACGTGCGGCCGCGATCGCAGTGGTGGCCGTCTGCGTCGGCTATGCGCCGATCGCGATGACAGAGCTATGGCCGTACGCGCGACCCGGTGCGCCGGCACTCGGCGAGTGGCTCCTGTCCCATGTGGTGTCCCCGCGCTACGTCGCGGAGGCCGCCGCGACGCGGATCGGGCCGTACGGGCGCAGCCTGCTTCCGATGATCGTCCATTCGGTCCTGGGCGGTGCATTGATGGTGCTCGGGCCGATCCAGTTGCTGTCGGCGGCGCGGCGGCGCACGCGGCTGCACCGCGCGATGGGGGTGGTGTTCGCGCTGACTGTGTACGCCTCGATGGTGGGCGCCGCGCTCTACCTGGAGCGGACCGCGCCGCGCGACGCGTTCAGCGGACCGGCGTTCTGGATCGTGCTCGCCACCATCCTGGCCGGCACGGTACTGAGTGTGACGTTCGGTATCTTCGCCGCTGTCGGCAGGTTCCCCGACCTGCACCAGCGGTGGATGCTGCTGTGTTACGGCTTCCTCATGACCGCGCCGCTGCTGCGCATCGAGTGGGGCGTGCTCCCGTGGTTGTTTCCTGGCCTCTCCATGGCGGACATCAACCGGATAGCGATCATGCACCTCGGCTCCCTGGTCGCCTTCGGCGCGTTGGCCGTCTCCCGAACGATCGATAGGCGGGTAACCGCTTCCGGGGTGGTCGGAACGTGGGTGCCCATGCCTGTACTCGCCGTCGCGCATCTCGCCGGCGGCTTCGCCCTGGTCTGGATCGTCCGGTCCTATCTGGGATGGGGAGCGGACGGGCTGCGCCTGCTGATCGCTTATCTGGTGCCGTACACCGCGACGTACGTCATCATGGTCGTCGCCGCACGGCGCGCGGGCCGCGCGGGAAGAAGCTGGGCGCGCGAGGAGTGGCGGCTGCATCTTGCCGGCCTGTGCCTGGCTCCCGTGCTTTCGGTCGGCGCGGCGCTGCCGTTCGAGCGCTACATGGATCTGGACGCCCGAACGGCGCTGTCCGCGGGAGTCGCCATCGGCTGCGGCGTGATGGCGTTCGCGGCGACGGCCGTGGTCAGTCTGCGCATCATGTACGGCCGTGAGCTCACGAAGAGACGGACGCTGACCGCCCGCCACCCGCGGCGCGTCGCGGCACCGGTCGCGTAGCCCGCGCCGCAGGACGATCTGGAGGCGGAACGCAGATGGCCGATGAAACCACCACTGGACTCTCTACGGACTTCGGTGGCCGTGAACTGATCCCCGGGGTAGCGATGCTGGCCGCTACTGTGGCGGTGATCAGCATTGTGGTTGGCGCGTTCCTGGCAGCCGGCGGTCTCACCGGTCACGTGTTCGGTGCCTGGAAGTCGCCGGAGGCGCTGAGCTCTGGCCTGGTCGGTGCGGCCATGCTCGGTGTGTCGCCCGGCCTGTTCGCGATCGGCCGGGCCCGTGTGTGGGAAGAGGCACGGACCCTCGTCTACCCGCTCGCCGTCGTGATCCTCGGCCTGTTCGCGGTGAGCCTGCTCAACGCCCCCAAGCTTCAGGTGGCCGAGGGCGGCGGACTGCTCCTCGTCCTGTTC
>DASYTU010000192.1:0-11940 GCA_036001925.1 Actinoplanes sp. | reverse complement strand
ACGGTCTCGGACCCGTAGGACGCGGGCACGGTGACGGTGCGGGTTCCGCCGCTTGGGGCGGACCGGTCGCCGTGCATGCCGCGCAGGAACTTGGTGACCGTGAGTGTCCGGGTGTCGGGCTCGTCGCCGACCTGGGTGCGGGCCTCGCGGTAGCCGCGCCACTGGTCCCAGGTCTTGCGGTCCGGCTTGCTCAGGCCGTCGTCGTCGGCGTAGTGCCAGGCCGGCGCGTCGACATACGTGTACCTCGTGTGCTTGGTCGGCGTCGGGTGCCCGCCCGAGGTTTGCAGGTCGTCCTCCGCGACGTGCAATACGACGTACTTGTGCCACCACTGGGTGACCAGGACGTCCCCCGCCGGGTTGCTGGAGTCGGGCACTCTCACCGGGTAGCACAGGTGGGTGTTGGACTCAGGCGCCAGCGTCGCGACCATCGCCGCGGTGCACTCGGGTTCCGAGTAGTCCACCTTGATCCGGGCGCCCGTCTCGGTGACGATGCTCGAGATCCGCAGCCAGTTGTCCGCCGAGCCGTTCTCGGTCAACACGCGGTTGGCAAGCGACACCGCTTCGAAGGTCACCGGCGGCATGCTGATCTCGCCGCCGACCAGGCCGCTGTGGTCGATCCGCTCCAGCCACAGGCCGGTGTGGGTCGAGTCCGCGGTCGCCGAGAACGTATGGGTCAGCGTCCACGACTCGACGTTCTGCCAGCCGGGCGTCGCGGCGGTCGAGTCCCACACCCGGGTGGTGACCTGCTTGAGCCGCTTGGTGGTCCAGAACGTCGGCGCATACTGGCCGGGGCAGGACGTGGCGGACGCCTTGCACTCCTGGTCCCAGGGCGTGTCCTTCCAGTTGGCCGTGGTCGGGGCGGACTCGCTGCCGCAGTTGATGAAGCAGCGCATGTCGGTTTCGAACAGCACTTGGGCGTACGGTTCGGCGTTGCGCTCGCTGACTCCGTGCGCGGCCAGGGTCCGGTCGTAGGTGCCGTAGTCGATCCGGGTCAGGTAGCCGGCCCGGTCGTAGCTGACGTCGGAGGAGTCGGTGGCGTTCTGCGCGTACTTGTTGGTCTCCTTGCCGTACCAGTACGACATGGTGTTGCCGCGCACATCGACGACGTAGTCCAGGTTCCACCGCCAGGCCTGCACGCAGTCCGAGGAGGTGAACACGCTCTGGTGGCACGGTTCGCCGGAGTGGTTGCCGAAGACCGGCACGGTCAGCGTCGAGTTGGTGCCGGTGGTCTCGCCGGGCAGGTCGTCCAAGCCGAAGTAATACTGCGTGCCGTCGGTCGTGGTAACCCGCCAGTACTCACCGACGTCGCCGTATGCCGAGTCGCCGGAATCGCCGTTCGCGCCGCCGGTCAGCTTCTCGATCTTGGAGCCGTCCTCGCTGCGCAGATGCCAGCCCTCGCCGGCCTGGTAGATCAGTTCTTCGCTGTGGCCGGCGAAGTTCATCGTCGCGTTGTCCGAACGCCAGCACTGGTCGCCGCTGGACGTAGTGCTGTTCGCACCGTTCTTGGAGTCCTCGGCGCACGGCACGTAACGGCGTTCGATGTACCCCGGCGAGTAGTCGAAGCCCTCACCGATCCAGGACGGCTGGTTGTTGGTCACCTCAGACCGGCCGTCCACCGCCGACGACGAGTAGGACAGAGCGACGTCCGGAGACGGCCCGGTCGCCGGTGGCACCCGCACAGGGTAGTTCCAGGAGAAGTCACCCGCATTGCCACCGGCTGACCAGGTCGAACTCGGGGACAGGCTGGTCGCACCGAAGTCACCGTCCTTGCCGGAAGCCGCCGCGGCCAACGCCACGAACGAGCCGGTGGCCGCCGTCGCTGCCGCCTCAGCGTCGACGCTCACCGTCGCCGAGACAGTGCCGGCTGCCGGGTCAATGGTCGTCGGCAGGGCCACCGACCGGCAGGCCAGCGCGTCCGGGGTGGTGAGCGCGCACCGCGGTACCCGCCACAGCTTGAGACGCGACGCCCAGTCAGCGCCGTACGCCTGCTGAAAGCCGCGATAGTCCACCGACAGCCGCGCGGCGCCGGTGTTCGCGCCCCGCGGCGCCGTCACCCGCATCACCAGGCCATCCCGCCAGGCTGCCGGGACCGTGGCGCGGTCGACCACCTGCACGTCCACGCTAGACAGCCGGGCGCCGGGGGCACCGGGTGCGTCCCCCACCCAGACCGGCAGAGCGCCCGCCTTCGCCCGGCGGATCGCCCCCGCGGAGCGGGCGGCCACCGCGGGGAACTCGACCCGCGCGGTGGTCGCTGTCGGCCACACGGGCGGGGTCACCGGCGTGTCCCGGACCTTCTGCTGCGTCCAGGCCCGGCCGATCACCGGGCCACCGTCATGGTCCAGCTTCTCGGCCGGTGGCGGTCCCGGCGCCGGCGGTGCGGCCACGACCGCCCGCGCCGGGACCACGACGCCCGCCGACACGAGCGCGGCGGCGAGCACAGATCTCAACACGAGATTCCAGCGCCGTGCGAACATTCCCCGTCCCCCTTGAGTCGACACGCCAGTCACCGCCGCCAGATGACCTGGCCGGTCGGATCGAGCAAGACAAGATCCCCGTCGTCGTAGAGCACGAGCCGGTCGGCTGCCGTACCCCACGTGTTGGTGTTCCAGATCGCCGTACCGTTCGGGCGGTAGACGACGAGGTTGCCATCGCCCTGCATGACCAGCGAGGAGCCGGGGTTACCCTGCGTGTTGGTCGACCAGATCGCCGTCCCGTGGTCGTAGAGCACGAGGTTGCCGTCCGTCTGCATCAACAGGTCGTACCTGCCGTCGCTGGAGTGCAGGGCCTCCCCCTCGTGCAATGTCTGGTCCATGCCGAGCACGTTGGCGCCCGAGACGTCGGCGGCCAGCCGGTCGTACATCGCCGCCACCGCGGGGGAGCTCATCGCGCCCTGGAAGACCGTGACGTCGTCGATGCCGCCGAACCACTGGTCCCCCATCACGTTGTGCCAGAGGGTGTGCCCGACCAGCAGCGGCCCGGTCGCATTGAACGGGGTGAAGGACAACGGCTGGGTGCCCTCGAGCTCCCCGTTGACGTAGAGCCGCAGCTCCTTGCGGCCCGCGTCGCAGACGCCGGTCAGCTGTGTCCACACGCCCTCGCGCGCCTCCGAGGCGGACGTGGCCCAATTGCCCGGCGCCGCCGGATCGTCCTGCCCGACGACGAGGAATTCCCACTTGTTGCTGGTGGGCTGGTACTTGAGCCAGAAGGCGCTCTCGTGCGTGCCGCGCTGAGCGATCACGGAACGGCCGCCGTCGCCCTCGAGGCCAGGCTCGAGCATCACCCACGCCGAGACGGTGAACGACTGGTCGGTGCGCAGTACCGGCCGGTCCTGCCAGAGGGTGAACTCGTTGCCGTCGGGATCGGGCGCGGTCGTACCGGTCTTTGCCGCGCTCCGGCCGTACTCCTCGGAGAGTTCGGTGTTGCCTTCCTCCGGGAAGTACCTGTTGTCCAGCCACAGCCCGAACTGGCTGGCCGTGTGCCCGGCACCGACTTCCGAGCCCCGGGTCAAAGCCAGCCACCGGCCCCAGGCCGTGCTGGTGTCCTGCGCCTGGCAGGTGTCCCGTATGTTGCTGATCCGGCAGCTCACCGCCGCCTGAAAGTCCCACGCCCCGACCTCGATCGGGGTGGTGATGCCCGGCTCGTCGAACCCGCTCGATGTCGGATCGGAGGCCAGCTGTCCCGTGAAATCCTGCGGCACCAGCACCCGGTCGAAGACCTGCACATCCGCGATCGAACCGTTCCAGAAACCACTACCGACGGTTGAGCCGAACCCGCGACCGACTGCGAACTTGCCGGTGGCCGACCACGGCGTGGCCGCGCGGTCGACCTGAGCGGCCAGCACCCCGTCGACGTACAGCCGCAGCTTCTTCTCGGCGGCGTCGAACGAGCCGGTCACCAGCGTCCAGCGACCCACATCCGCGGTGGTGATCGAGATCGGCGACACCGCCGCGACGGTCCCGCTCGACTGGGCGCTGGTATCTTTCATCAAGAACGACCAGTACGGCACGAGCGGGCTACCGCTACGGCGCACACCGAGTTCGAACCCGGCCGCATCGATGCCGTCCTGAGTGGCGAACTTCATGTCAGTGGCAGGCAGCGTGCCCAGTCGCACCCAGGCGGAGACGCTGAACGATCCGGTCGTGTCCACCACGGCCACGCTCGTGGTGGCCATCGACGACGTGCCGTTGAAGGTCGCGGTCTGGCCCCCGAACAGGTGTACGCCGTCGGTCCAAGTCACGTTGGACGCGGTCAGCGGCGAGTCGGTCGGGGCCGGCGCCCGATCAGCCAGGGCGGCCGCTTCGTTGATGCCCGGATAGGTCTCCAAGCGCCACCGGGCGATGGCTGTGGATGGCCGGCCGACCTGGAACTCCACCGTGCCGTTGCCCTCGTTCAGGGTCGCGTCGATGGCCTTCACCAGCAGCACATTCAGGCCGAACGTCGGGGCGGTGACATCCACCTCGGCATACTTCGGGTTCGTGCCCGACGCGGTGACCACCTTCGTCGCGGCGTCCCAGCCGTACTGGAACTTGGTCACGTCGGTGGCGGTCGACTCGATGCGGATCCGGCCCTTCTGCCCCGGGCCGGACGGCAGCGTGATCACCGACGCGGTCACCGGCGGAACGGTGGTGTCCACGGTGAACTGGCACCACGCCGACCACGCGCTCGATATCGAATACGGCGCCTTGTCGATGGCTCTGGCGCGGAACGCGTACGTCTTGTCCTTGGCCGCCGTCACCGTGGCGGTCGTGGCGCGTGCGCCCGGGGTGATCGACGTCTTGTTCGGCGGTGCTGTCTTCCGTGCCGGCGAGGTGTCGGTCACCGAGCCGATCCCGGCGGCGGGCACCTCGATCCACTCGAACACACCGGTCAGCGAGTCCGACCTGTCGGCGTCCGAGAAGATCGCTGAGAACGTCGGCGTGAGCGTGCCGATGGACAGCACTCCGGATCCGCACAGCACGCCGGCGGCCTGCAGGTACAGCGGCCTGCCCGGCGGCGTGTCGTAGTCAACGAACAGCTTCGCGTCGTTCGGGTAGAACTTTTTCCACCTGTCCTGGGTCGACTCGCCGGAGCCATCCGCGGCGCGGGCGGTGAAGCCGACGGTGATCGTGCTCCAGCTGCCGTTCGCCGCGTCCTGAAGCAGCCCGGTCATCGCGGAGCTGTCGAAGTTCATCTTCATGTCGCCCTGGTAGTTGCCACAGCCGCCCGCCTCGTTGGCATGACCGGAGGCGGTGTCCAGGAAACGCGACAGCTTCATCGTCGACCAGCTCGCCTTCATCGTGGCGTTGATCGCCGGCGTCGCGTACATCGAGGTGACCGTGCTGTCACAGGACCAGGAGTGGTCGAGATTCATCTCCACCCGGGCCGACTCGATGTGCTTCTTGCTCAGCGACACCCCGTTGGCTGTGGTGGAGAACTGGAAGAACGACCGGTACAGGGCCCCGGTGTCCGGGTTGAGTCCGACCCGGGCCCTGGAGTAGTCGGTGTTGTTCGAATTGTCGTTCGTCGCGTACGCCCATTTACCCTTGTAGACCGACCAGATGGGGTCGACGTAGAGCGGGTAAGCAGCCTCCTTCAGCAGCTTCGCGTCGGGGCGCAGCACAAGCTCGCCACCGTCGAGCGCCACGGACACCGGCGCGATACGGGCGGCATCGCCGGCGCCCTCGTGTGTCGAACTCGACACGGCCTGCGACCCGGCCGACGCCGCCTTGGACGGCGCCACCGGCGTGGTCCGCGAGTCCCACATCACCGCTGGCTCCGTCGACGCCAGGACCGAGCCGGGACCCAGAGCAGACAGCACCCCGCCACCCGACGAGACCCGCGCGGTGCCGCCGAGCCGGAACCGAACCTCGGCCACCTCGGGCTGCGCCGCAGCCGCAGCCGACTTGACAACAAGCGCGTGGGAGAAGCCGGTGCCGGTCGCCCGCACCACCAAATCGACGCCGGGCAACACCTCGGCATAGGTGGCTGAATCTCCAGAAACGGTCGGAACGGGCAGCGTCCCAGGCCACGACAAGGTAACCGTCCGACCACCACGGGTCAGCGTGACTAGCGGACCGGAGCCACCATCGGAAAACGCGACATCGGCGACCGAGACCGCCGGACGCAACTGCCCGTCCGCACCGCGAATCAGACTCAAATCGATGTCAGCCCATCCAGCACCCCGGCGAGCCCGCTGCGGCACCACCGCCGCCTCCAACCGCAGACGCCCGTCCGGTTGGGCAACCACCTGGGAAAACTCGGTACGCGAGGAGTCGACCATCACGGGCCGGTCGCAGCTGACCGCCAACTCGACGGCGGCCGACTCGCTGCCGGCCAAGTCCCCACACGCCGCGGTGGCAACACTGGCTAGAGCCGGCACGACGAGCTCCCCGACGACCAAACCCGCCACCAGGCAAGCAGGTAGAAACCTACGCCACATAGCGCCCCCGTTCGATGTCTAGCGGCGCGATCACAATAGACAGCGAACGATCTCGACGCCATACCGCGACGCGCGCCAATTTCATGAGCGTCAATTTCATGAACTTCGACCAAACCGAATTAGGCGAAAACGTCATTGATCATCGTTCTTTTCATAAATTTGGGCACTTACGGAAGTCTTCGCGTTCTTGGCACAGCCTCCACCAGTGATCTGAATCACCTCAGACGGTCTGAAGCGCATCGAATCAGGGTGGTTGGAAGAGTCCAGCGCACCGGCCAGAGTCGAACTGCCCGGCCGCGGCCGCTATTGTCGGCAGCGCCGATACGGCGCTCATCACCCGGCCAGCAACGTGAAGGGTGCAGATTCAGCGCTTTACGTTCCTTGGGGCGGGATCTTCGTGGGGATGATGCTCCCGGGCGACGCAGTGCAGCTTGCGTGGCCTACTGGCGGGCCGTGTGCCCGCTGCGGGCGTGATGGGATTGCTGGACAGCCGGTAGATCCGTTCGGGAGCCGCGCTCGAGCGGCCGTGACGCTGGCGGCCTCGGGGAGGGTGCAGCGGTCAGGCCGCGTGGCGGTACTCATGGACAAGTCCGCCGGGGACGTCGACGCGTTCCATCGTGGAATGTCGGCAAGGTTGGCCGGCTCCGGTTTGTTCTCGGTCGAAGGCTGCGGTGAACTTCGCGTCCCGATCCCGGATCAGGAACCGGAACCGGCTGGCGCGTTCGTCGAGGTCCATCAGGTCCATCAGTAGGTTGCGGGCGGCCTGGTGACCCAGGCGCCGGTGGGGTGGGCGGTGACGCCAGCCAGGTGTACCCGGCGACGCTCCAACTCGATCACGAAGAAGACGTACAGCCGGGCAGGCCAACCGTCTCCACGGTCAGGAAGTCACACGCCAACACACCGGCGGCCTGGGCACGCAGGAACCGCGTCCAGGTGGGACCGCCGCGGCGGGGTGCCGGGCCCAGGCGGTGCCGGCGAAGGATCATCCGAACAGAGGTCGCGGACACCGCCACGCCGAGCTTGCGGCACTCCCCGACGATCCGCTGGTAGCCCCACCGCTCATTCTCGCGGGCCAGCCGCAGTACCAGCTCGATCACGGCCGGATCCAGCCCTATGCGTCGCCGGGCGGGGTAGGTCCCGCGTCGGCGGATCACCTCGCGATGCCACCGCGGCAGCGTTGACGGGTTTGACCAGGAAGACGTTCCACCGTGCCCGGGGCAGCAGCTTCGCCAGCGCGGCCAGCACCATCCGGTCGCCCGGCGCGTAACGCGGCCGAGCCACCTGCCGGCGCACCACCGCCAACTGGTGGCGAGGGACCGCGATCTCCACGACTTCGTGTCGAGACCCTGGCCGCCGCCGACTAGGCCGAGATCCGTCGCAGGATCAGGAACGCCAAGGTATGCACTGCCACGGGAGCCGATCCTGCCAGCCACGCATCACCGCAGCTCACGGCCGCGCAGTGGGGTTGCACCCTTCACCACAGCAGACGTGCGCGGCCGTCGACCCGAATGACCGGGAGCACCATCAAGGCCCCGCGATGCGGAGCAGTCGTCGATCGGCGCAGCACGGAGGAAACTCCGCAGTGTCCGGCTGCGTCCGCAACCGTGCTGGAACATCCGGGCGACAACCGAGCAACCCTGGAGCAACCGAAGTCCATGATGGACAGGAAGCCGGGTCGATGACGTGGACGGCGTCGGCGGCGTCGACGTACGCGATGTCGCCGCTGTACTTGTCGACCGTCCAGTCGATGCCTCGATCGTCGGCGAGCGGACCGTGCGGGAAGGTGGCCACCGTGACCGGGTCATCCAGGACGCCGCTCGAGAAGTCGTACCGCATGAGCGCACCGGTCAACGCGTCGTGCCGCACGACATAGCCGTCACCGAGCAGCACCTGGCCGGCCGGCATCGCCAGGTTCACCCGCCGCGCGGCGTCGTACACCCCGGCCGGGCCGTCCGCACCGCACGACCAGTAGACATAGCGGCCGGTGGCCTGCAGCTCGCTCGCCAGGCACACGGCGCCCGTCGCGACCGGGCTCGCCGCCGTACCGGTGACCACGTTCTTCGCCTGGATGAACCCGGTAGTCGTACTGCTCCACATGGTGTTGAACCAGAGGGCCGCGGCTGACACCGGCACGGACTGGAACTCGCTGTAGCCGGGCTTGACGATGTACTGCTTCGCCGGGTCAGATCCGTTCACGATCACGTAATCGAGGGAGGCATCGACCACGGTGCCGGAGGCCGACGGCAGCACAGTCGAATTCTGGCTCCCGTTCGCGGCGAACTGCTGTTTCAGCGTGATCGAGCCGCTCGTGCCTGTGGTCACGTACGACAGGCCGTACCCGTTCGTGTCGACCGTGCGCACGCATACCGCGCCGCTCTGGCACGGCGCTGGATCGGACAGGACTCCGCCGTCCAGCGCAAGGTTGACGCCGTCGGTGCCTGCGGCGAGGCGATGGTTGAACATCTGATAGCGCACGGGCAGGTCACCGGGCAGGCTCAGCGCTTCGACATGCCGCAGCAGCCCCTTGGCGAGGCTCAGGCCGGCGTTGGTCAACGGCCCGGTCAGCGGCAGGGCAGCGACCTGGGCGATCGGCTCGTCGCCGGTGGATGTCAGGTGCCGTACGGACCAGTCGCCGACCCCCGTGCCGCCCACCACCACGGCGCCGTCGGTGGCCTGCACGAAGGTGAGGCTGGACGGCTGCACCATCGCCAGCACGGTGGGCGTACCCGGCGCGGCGTAATCGAGCGCAGGCGCACGGGTGTTGGGGTCGCCACCGGCCGCGACGACGTGCCGGCCCACCAGCGCGACACGGTAGAACGCCACGTCGGTGGGCAGCTCGATTGTCCGTCCCGTCCCGGCCGCGGCGCCGGCCCGCGGGTAGACCCGCACGGTGTTCGGCGTGCCGTACCTGAAAAAGCCGATCTGATCCGCAGACAGCAACACCTTGCGGATGCTGGTCAGCTCGTCCGGCAGCAGGGTGACGGTCCCGGAAGCGAGATCGAGCAGGCCGAATCGGGAGAAGCCGCTGCCGTCGAACCGCAGCACGGCCGACTCGGTGTCACCGGCCATGGCGTAGATCGCCATCGTCCCGGTGGGCGCGCCGACGACCTCCGCAGCCTGGTACGAGCCGTCCGCCGCGTACCGCCGCAGGCTCAGCGGGTTCCCGGTGGTGCCGGCCGGCGCCCGGACGATCATCGTCGAGCCGTAGAACGCCAGGTACGTGCCGGTGGTCGGCATCGGCAGCTGCCGCCAGCTGCGCTGCGCGAGGTCCAACACGGTGAGCGCGTCCGGGGCGGAATGGCCCGGCACCTGCGCCGTCGTGGTCACCGTGTCGCCGCCGGCGTAAACCAGCGTCGACGAGTTCACGCCCGTCAGGTCGCTCAGCACGGTGGTGGCGCCGTCCGCGTAGCGGGTCCACAGCAGCGCACTGCTATTCGTGTAGCGATGTAGGAATCCCGTCGCGCCGGCCACCCACACCTGATCGTTCTGGAAGCTCGTCGCGGTGTCCGCTGCGACGACGGCCACCTCGACCGGCGTCGCCGCAGCGGCGCCGGCATGACTAGCCACGCCCACCCCGGCGCCGACCAGGACGACCGTGCAAACCGCTGCCAGAGCCCGTCGGGCCACCTTCTGCGGCACTGTTCCCCCGCTCGCAGACCACTGCGATGCGACATCGATCACGGTCGAGCGAGATCGTAGGGAGTCCGTCCCATCCAGACAACTGCCGGTCCGGTCAGACCTCAGGCGCACCCATTCCGAGCCACGCGGGCAGTCGTCCTCCAGTGTGGAGGGCCAGCCCATTCGGCGATCGCGAAGGTTCACACACCCCGTCTATTGGGTCCGCGGCGACCGGACCCAAGCGGCCCCCTTGCTCGCGCCAAGCGGCGTCCAGCGATCAGGCGGACCCGCGAGACGCCCAGATCGAGCCCGAGCGTCTCGCGCGGCGCCTGCGACGTCAGCGGACGACGAGCGTCTTGACGATCTTGTC
Organism: Actinoplanes sp.; assembly: GCA_036001925.1. Taxonomy (GTDB): domain Bacteria; phylum Actinomycetota; class Actinomycetes; order Mycobacteriales; family Micromonosporaceae; genus Actinoplanes. Next base: position 1,534 of record DASYTU010000192.1, on the reverse strand, counting down.
GGCCAGCGTCTGCTTCTTCGCGTCCCACAGCGGGAACAGGAAGCCGATGTAGCAGATGACGGCGTCGACGAAGTGCGCGATGTCGCGGCCGAAGGCCAGGCCGGCACCGATGGGCTGCCCGGTCTGCTCGCCGACCAGACGGATGCCGAGCGCCTTCTTGCCCCAGCTCTGGCCGGTCTTGCCCGCCTGGAACCAGCGGTTGTAGCCCGACACGACCAGGGCCAGCACCAGGAAGACCCAGTAGAACGCGTTGAAGGTGGGCAGGCCCGTCGCCTCGTCCGTGCCCCGGCCCAGAACCACGGCCAGGATGGAGAACGGGGCGACGCACAGGGCGTCAATCAGGTACGCGCCGACCCGCTGGATCCAGCTGGCGTAGGCGACGGCCGCGGGGGCCTGCGGGGCCCCGGAGGCCGCGGGCGGCGCCTGATCGGCGTACGGATCGTTGCTGGATGGATATGTCATCTCGGTGATCCCTCTGAGAAGGCTCGGCCCATGCCGAGCCGATGAGTTGAAAGCCACCTCGCGACCGCGAGTAGCCCAGTGAGCCATCCCATCCATCGCGGTTTGTTCAGTACGCCGACGGCCCGGAGCGCGACCAGCGGACCGACGGCGAATGCCGCGGCCCCGGCGAGCACGCCGAATCCGCCGATACGCGCCGGCACGGAGAAGGTACGCAGGACGACACTCCAAGATCTCGAGATGGCGCGCAGATAGTAAACGGCGAGGTCACCACTGCGCGATCCCGAAAGTGCAGGTACGCGCTACCGCCGCGTGTCAGTGTCAGGATCTGGCCCAACTCCTGTCCACTGTGTAGCGTTATGCGGCGTACGCACGTCGTGGTCTTCGCATGTTCCTGCCACCTCGCCGGTGTCGTGATTGAGCTCGTCGAGCGGACTCCGGCTGGCCTGCGGATGTACGCCCGGTTGAAGACCCGGGAAGGTCGGGTGCACCGCCTGCGGCAGGCTGTCTCGGCGGTGCACAGCCGCTACGAGCGCAGGCTTACTGACACCGCTTGGCCGCTGACCACGTAAACCCAGGCGACAATCAGCCGCCTGCTACCTCGGATTCGGCCCTGCCTCGTAGGTGGGCCGCCTGCTGAACAAGAGCGACATGGCCACCACCCGCGGATCGGGTTGTCGCACAAGAAGGCGCTGCTGCGTCGCGGTCGCCGCGGTACCCCCGATGGCGGTAGGTGCGCGTATGTGCCTCAGGGTGGGTCGGAGGCCGTCGCGCTCAGCGGTAGGCGGCCGCCTGAAGGGTGAACATCTCGGCGTAAATGCCGCGCAAGGCCATCAGGGTCTGGTGGTCGCCCGATTCGGTGATCCGGCCCTCGGACACGACCAGGATCAGGTCGGCCATCCGTACCGTGGAGAAGCGATGCGAGACCATGACCGTGATGCCGCCGGTGCGCGTCCCGACCTCGCGGGCCGAGGCGGCGTATCGCTCGCATAGGGCGTGTTCGGTGAGCGGGTCGAGCGCGGCGGTGGGTTCGTCGAGCAGCAGCAGCAGCGGCTCGTCGCGCATCATGGCTCGG
>DASYTU010000191.1:0-14399 GCA_036001925.1 Actinoplanes sp. | reverse complement strand
AATCCCAGATCGCCGACCAGGTCGGCATCTCCCAGATGCACGTCTCCCGCCTGCTCACCAAGGCCCTCACCAAGCTGCGCACCGAGCTATCCGGCCTCGCGTAGCTCGGCGGGGATTGCGCCCTTGACGTCGAGGTCGAGGGCGCAATCCCGACTCTGGTTGCGGTCACACCGCGAAGACCAACGGGTCATCTCCTGTTACTGAGCACCGCTTGCCTGCCAGTTCAGGCGAGTCAAGAGCTGGCGGGCCTGCTCGGCCACCTCGGCGTCGACCATGATCGCGTACTGGCTGGCCTGCAGCGAGCTGCGCGACGCGAAGTCGCGCTGGCCGCGAGTCGTCGCGTGCGCGATGGCGCCGAAGATCGCGCCCCACACCGCACCGACGAGGATGCCGACGATCACCACAGCGAACCAGTTCGAGTTGCTGAAGATGCCGAAGAGTAGGCCGATGAAGAGGCCGAACCAGGCGCCGCTGGCGGCGCCGGCCAGCGCGGCACGGCCGACGGTCAGCCGGCCCAGCACGCTTTCCACCAGGCGCAGGTCGGTGCCGACGATGGCGGTCCGCTCGACCGGGAACTTGTTGTCGGACAAGTAGTCGACGGCCCGCTGGGCCGAGGCGTAGTCGGGGTAGGTCGCCACGGCCACGGTGGAACCGAAACGGGCGCCGAATGCGGGCGCGTCGGTGGGCATGCTGGGCACGCCGGCCGGCCCGGGCGGCACCCGGTCGGTCGCCGCCGGCGGGGTGTTGACGGCGCCGGACGTGACGGGTTGGGAATCGGCCGGCGGGGGAGTGTCGGATGGTGTGGTCATTTGCGCCTCCCATAGGTCGGCGGACGACGCCCTATGCGCCGGCGACGTCCGCCTCGTCAGGCACGACCCCGGTTGCCGCCGGCTGGTCGCCGGCGGCGAGCCGTACCCAGATCAAAAAGGTCCCGGCCACGGCGGCCGTGATGGCCGCCGATCCGGCCAGGAACGCGAACCGCCCGGACACCAGGTCCGGGGTGATGCGCTGGGACAGCGCCACGGCAGCCATGCCGAGTAGGCCAGCCGCCGCGGTGATCGTTCCCACGGTGATCAACAGCAGTGTGGTCAGCCGGGTCGGCCGGCCCACCGGCCCGGGCCGGCGCCACCGCCGGGCCCGGACCACGGCGGAGACCAGGCCGCCCCAGGCCAGTGCCACCAGCAGGCCCGCGACGGTGTCGCTGGGCCGGTGCCACTCGGCCCAGACCGTGGCGATCGCGATCACGGTCACGTAGCCCGCGCCGATCAGCGTGACCATCCCGCGCACCGCGTGCGGCAGCGCGATGATCAGGGCGAACGCGACGGACGTCGCAGCGGTGGTATGCCCGCTCGGGAACGAGTTGGGCGCCGGGAACTGGTCCAGGTTCGGCCGGTCCAGGTGGGTCTTGAGCAGCTGCGCGGTGAGGTTCGCGCCCAGCACCAGCAGCGTTGCGCCGACGGCCAGGTCGGCCCGGCGGCGGATCACGCCGACCGCGGCCGCTACGACGCAGACCAGCACGAGGCTGGCGAGCGTCGTGCCGTTCAGCGCGCGGTTGAGCACCTCCACCACCCGTGGGTGGTGGACGTCGGCGCCCCGCATCGCGGCCGTGTCCACCAGCTGGCCCAGTGCGGTGCCGACGAAGACACGGTACGAGGCGGCGGCCGCGGCGGCGGCCAGCAGGCCCACGAAGGCGGGTACGACCACGTGCCCCACGCCGCGTGACGAGGGGGCGGCGGACGCCGGTGGACGGGGTGCCAGAGCCGTCATCGTGGGCCCGATCCTCCTCAATTCCGGTCTCCTGATTGTCGCGTTCGGGGCGGTCTGAGGTCCATGACGGGCTTCCCCCAGGGTGTCGACGGGAAACTGCGGTCCGCGTCATATTTCCCTCGTGTCCCGGGCGCATGGTCCCGCACGGCCCGGATCGGGGCAACTCAGCCGTCGATCGGGACGTTTCTCGTTCGCGTGCGGGGCAAGATGGGGTGTGTCGACACGACCCCCTCGGGAAGGACGACTTGATGACCATCCCCTCCGTGCCGCTCGGCGGCGGCGTCGAGATGCCATTGCTCGGCTTCGGCACGTGGCAGATCCGAGGACACGCGGCGTACGAGGCGGTTCGGGACGCGCTCGAGGCCGGCTACCGGCACCTCGACACGGCCACCATGTACGGCAACGAGGCCGAGGTGGGCCGCGCGCTCAAGGATTCCGGCGTGCCCCGCGACGAGGTCTTTCTGACCACCAAGCTGCCACCCGAGCGGGCCGGCCGGGAACGCGCCACGCTGGACGCCAGCCTGCGGGCGCTCGGCGTCGACGCGGTGGACCTGTGGCTGATCCACTGGCCACCGCGCCGCAAGTCGGTCGCCGTCTGGCGGGAATTGCTCGCCGCTCGCGACCAGGGACGGGCCCGCGCCGTCGGAGTCAGCAACTACGGCATCGACGAGATCGACGAGCTGATCGGCGACAGCGGCGAGCGCCCCGCCGTGAACCAGATCCGGTTCGGGCCGGCCCTGTACGACCCGAAGCTGATCGCCGAACATCGCGACCGCGGCGTCGTGGTCGAGGGCTACAGCCCGTTCAAGACCACGAACCTGCACGACCCCGTGCTGACCCGGATCGCGTCCACGCACGGCGTCGACCCGGCCCGGGTCGTGCTGCGCTGGCACATCCAGCACGGGATCGTGGTCATCCCGAAGTCGAAGACGCCGGAGCGGATCGCGAGCAACGCGAACATCGACGGGTTCACGCTCACCGGCGACGAGATGGCGGCGATCGACGGGATGGCCGGCCGGCGGTGACAGCGCGGCGTTAATCACCGGGCGATCGCGGGGCGATCTGCCTATTCTTGCTGCGCCATGTCTGTGTCGCCCGTGAGCCAGTCGCCCGCCGAGCTCCGCCGCAGGTTGTCCGCTCTGCTCCCGCGCGACGAGCGGCGGCTGCAGCGCCGCCTCGACGGCACCCGGCGCATCCGCGACGACGCGTCCCGCGACACCGTACTGGCCGAGATCGCCGGCGAGGTGGCGGCGGCCGAGGTGAGACTCGAGGCCCGGCGGGCGTCGGTGCCGGCGGTGACCTACCCTGACGAGCTACCGGTCAGCCAGCGACGCGACGACATCCGCGCCGCGATCCGGGACCACCAGGTCGTCGTGGTGGCGGGCGAGACCGGCTCCGGCAAGACCACCCAGCTGCCCAAGATCTGCCTCGAGCTGGGTCGCGGCGTCCGCGGGCAGATCGGCCACACCCAGCCCCGCCGGATAGCCGCGCGCACGGTCGCCGAGCGCATCGCCGAGGAGTTGGGCACGCCGTTGGGGTCGACGGTCGGCTACAAGGTGCGCTTCACCGATCAGGTCAGCGACGACACCATGATCAAGGTGATGACGGACGGCATCCTGCTCGCCGAGATCCAGAACGACCTGTCGCTGCTCCGGTACGACACGCTGATCATCGATGAGGCGCACGAGCGGAGCCTCAACATCGACTTCATCCTCGGCTACCTGAAGGAGCTGTTGCCGCGGCGGCCGGACCTCAAGCTGATCATCACGTCCGCGACGATCGAGACGCAGCGCTTCGCCGAGCACTTCGCCTCTCCTTTCCGTTCGGGTTCTCCGCGCCGTCCGGAGGACCAGGCGCCGGAAGTAGCACAGCTCCTTTCGGGTTCTCCGCGCCGTCCGGAGGACCAGGCGCCGGAAGTAGCACAGCCGGCACCGGTGATCGAGGTGTCCGGACGGACGTACCCGGTGGAGGTCCGGTACCGCCCGCTGCTGGAGGAGACCGACGACGATCGTGCGGAGCCGATCGACCAGGTCGACGGGATCGTGGCCGCGGTCGACGAGCTGGGCGCCGAGAGCGACGGCGACATCCTGGTCTTCCTGAGCGGCGAGCGGGAGATCCGCGACACCGCGGACGCGCTGAACCGCCTGGACCTGCGCAACACGGAGGTCGTGCCGCTGTACGGCCGGCTCTCCGCCGCCGAGCAGCACAAGGTGTTCGAGCGGCACACCGGCCGGCGGATCGTCCTCGCCACCAACGTCGCCGAGACGTCGCTGACCGTACCCGGCATCCGGTTCGTGATCGATCCCGGCACCGCCCGGATCTCCCGCTACAGCAACCGGCTCAAGGTGCAGCGGCTGCCCATCGAACCGGTGTCGCGGGCCAGCGCCGACCAGCGCAAAGGTCGCTGCGGCCGGACTGCGGACGGCATCTGTATCCGCCTGTACCCGGAGGAGGACTTCGCGGCCCGGCCGGCCTTCACCGAACCGGAGATCCTGCGTACGAACCTCGCGAGCGTCATCCTGCAGATGACCAACCTCGGCCTCGGCGACCTGACGAAGTTCCCGTTCATCGACCCGCCGGACCGGCGCAACATCGCCGACGGCGTCAAGCTGCTCGAGGAGCTAGGCGCGCTGGACGGCCGCAACCTCACCCCACTCGGCCGGCAGCTCGCCCAGCTACCCGTCGACCCGCGGCTGGCCCGCATGGTGATCGAGGCGGACCGGCAGGAGTGCACGGCCGACGTCATGGTCATCGCCGCCGCGCTGTCCATCCAGGATCCCCGCGAACGCCCGTCCGACAGGCAGCAGGCGGCCGACGAGAAGCACGCCCGCTTCGCCGACAAGGACTCGGACTTCTTCTCCTACCTCAACCTGTGGCGCTATCTGCGCGAGCGGCAGCGGGAGCTGTCCGGCAACCAGTTCCGCCGGCTGTGCCGCGCCGATTTCCTCAACTACCTGCGGGTTCGCGAGTGGCAGGACATCTACGCCCAGTTGCGCCAGGTGGCCCGTACCCTCCGATTGTCGGTCGCCGAGCGCGACGGCGACGAGCTGCCCGACGGGCAGCGGGTGCACACGGCCCTGCTCTCCGGCCTGCTTTCGCACATCGGCCTCAAGGACGTCGACAAGCGCGAGTATCTCGGCGCCCGCGGCGCGAAGTTCGCGATCTTCCCGGGGTCGGCGCTGTTCAAGAAGCAGCCACGTTGGGTGATGTCCGCCGAGCTGGTCGAGACGTCCCGGCTGTGGGCGCGCGTGAATGCGCGGATCGAACCCGAATGGGCCGAGCAGCTGGCCGCGCACCTGGTCAAGCGCACCTACAGCGAGCCGCACTGGGACGCCAAGCGCGGCGCGGTGATGGCCTACGAGAAGGTGACCCTGTACGGGCTCCCGATCGTCCCGCGCCGCAAGGTCGCCTATACGCACGTCGACCCGGTTCTGTCGCGCGAACTGTTCATCCGGCACGCGCTGGTCGAGGGCGACTGGGATACCCCGCACCGGTTTCTCGCGGACAACGCGCGGCTGCTCGCGCAGATCGAGGAGGCGGAAAACCGGGCCCGACGGCGCGACATCCTGGTCGACGACGAGACCGTCTACGCGCTCTACGACGCCCGGATCCCCGCCGAGGTGGTGTCCGCCCGGCACTTCGACGCGTGGTGGAAGAAGGCCCGCCGGGCCGAGGAGAACCTGCTGACGTTCACCCGCGAGCTGCTCGTTAACGCCGGGCGCGACGCGGTCGACCCGGGCGCGTACCCGGACGCCTGGCTGGCCGACGGCATCCGCCTGCCGCTGAGCTACCGGTTCGACCCCACCGCGGCCGACGACGGGGTGACCGTGCAGGTCCCGTTGCCGCTGCTCAACAAGCTGGATGCCGAGGACTTCGGGTGGTCGGTGCCCGGCCTGCGCAAGGACGTCGTGGTCGCGCTGATCCGGGCTCTGCCGAAGGCGCTGCGTACCAACCTCGTACCGGTACCCGACTGGGCCGACGCGGTGCTTGCCCGGATACCGATCCGGCGCGGGCCGCTGCCCGATGCGGTCGGCGCTGAGCTGCGCCGACTGACCGGCACCGTCGTGCCGCGCGACGCGTGGCGCCCCGACCAGGTGCCGTCCCATCTGCGGATGAACTTCCGCGTCGTGAACGAACACGGCGAGATGCTGGGGGAGGGCCGCGACCTGGACGTGCTGCGGCGCACGCTCGCGCCGAAAGTGCAGGCGACCATCTCGGCCGCCGCGGGCGACCTCGAGCGCGGCGGCATCACGACCAACGATTTCGGTACGCTCCCGCGCAGGGTCGCGCAGGTCCGCGGTGGATACGAGGTCACGGTCTACCCGGCGCTCGCCGACGAGGGCGACAGCGTCGCGGTCCGGGTGTTCGAGACCGAGGCCGAGCAGGCCGAGGCCATGCGCGCCGGTACCCGCCGGCTGCTGCTGCTCACGCTCCCGCCGGCGGCGCGCTATCTGCAGGGGCGGCTGGACAACCGGGCCAAGCTGGAGCTGTCGCGGGGCAACCCGTACCGGTCGATCGCCGAGCTCCTCGACGACTGCGCCGGCGCGGCCGTGGACAGGTTGGTCGCCGACGCCGGCGGGCCGGCCTGGTCGTCCGGCGACTTCGCGACGTTGCGCGACGAGGTCCGGGCCGACCTGGTGGACGCCGTCGCCAACGTCGTCACCCAGGTGCGGGCGGTGCTGGCCACCGCGTACGACGTCGAGCAGCGGATCGCCGGCACCCGCGATCCGGCCCTGGTGCCCGCGCTGGCCGACATCCGGCAGCAGCTCAAGGGACTCGTGCATCCGGGCTTCGTGACCGAGACCGGGTGGGGGCAGCTGTATCACCTGCCCCGCTACCTGCGGGCCATCGCGTACCGGCTGGACCGCCTGCCCGGCACGCTGGCCCGGGACCGGCAGCTCATGGCGCACGTGCACGAGATCGAACGGGAGTACCGCGAGCTGCGCGCCGACCTGCCCGCGGGCGGGGCGGCCGACGAGGGCCTGCGGGACATCCGCTGGATGATCGAGGAGCTGCGGGTCGGGTACTTCGCCCAGTCGCTCGGCACGGCGTACCCGGTCTCGGACAAGCGCATCTTCCGCGCGATGGATCAGCTGCCCGCCTGACGCCATCCCGGTGCCGTACACGCATCGACAACGGGCCGGGGCTCAGAGCCCCGACCCGTTCGTGCCATCCGGCCGCGCCGCAACCGGCTTCGCCGATCTGGCCCGCCGCAACCGGCTTCGCGTGGCCTAGCTGCGCCGGAAGGCGTACGACCGGCCACCGCCGGTCCCCGTTGCGCGGCCCGCGCGGGCTCGCTCGGACTGTTGCCGGGCGGCCAGCCGGCCGTCACGGGCGCCGTGGTGCTGCTCGGTGACCCCACCGGCATCGCCCGGCTCGTCGGCATCCTTGCCGGCGGGCGGCGGCAGGGACACGGCGGCGGCCAGGTCCTGGCGGACCAGGGCGTCGGGATCGACGTGGACTTTGAACGGTTGCGCAGGCATACTGCGACCTCCTCGACTGCGGTTCTGGCATGGGCGAGGCGGACGCCGTGGCGGTGAAAAGAGAAATGATCGTCCCGGGCGTCGGCTGCTTGTTGCGGGCGGCGGCCCCACGGCGGGCGGCGCCCCGGAGCACCCGGGAACCGGATGTGCACGCGAACAGGCGGCGTCAGGAGATCATGGCGACACGTTAGCGCCCGCGTCCGGTGCCGGCGAGCGATTTACCGGGCGGGCGGCGCCATCCCGATGTCGACGACGATCGGGGCGTGATCGGACGGGCCCTTCCCCTTGCGGGCCTCCCGATCCACTACCGCGTCGGTGACCGCCGCGGCGACGTCCGGCGTGGCGTAGACGAGGTCGATCCGCATGCCCTTGTTCTGGTGGAACATGCCCGCGCGGTAATCCCAATAGGTGAACGGGCGATCGCCCTTCATGGGACGGCCGACCACATCCCGGAGCCCGACCGCCCGGATCGCAGCAAGCGCGTCGCGTTCGGGCGGCGTCACGTGGGTGTCGCCGATGAAGACCCGGGGGTCCCACACGTCGTCGTCGGTCGGCGCCACGTTGAAGTCCCCGGCCACCACGACCGGGCCGGCCGCGACCTCCGGCGCGAGCGCGTCGCGCAGCGCCGCGAGCCACCGCAGCTTGTACTGGTAGTGCGGGTCGTCGGGGGTGCGCCCGTTCGGCACGTAGATCGACATGAACCGGATGCCGCCGCAGGTCGCGCCGATCGCCCGGGCCTCGACGTCCGGGAAGCCGGGCTCGCCAGGGAAGCCCTGCCGCACGTGGTCGAGGCCCACCTTCGACAGCAACGCCACGCCGTTCCACCGCCCCTCTCCGTACGCGGCGACCGCATAGCCGAGCTCGGCGACCTCCGCCGGGAAGCCGTCCGCGGGCACCTTGGTCTCCTGCAGGCAGACCACGTCCGGCTTGGTGTCGGTGAGCCACTCGAGCAGGCGGGGCAGGCGCGCCTTGATCGAGTTGACGTTCCAGGTGGCGAAGCGCATCACCACAGCCTGCCGCATCCTGGGCGGAGGGCAACCCTCAGCGCGGCCGGCGGCCCCGGACCGGGGACGGGCCGGCGGCGCGGGTGGCCACGTACAGCGCCGCAGCGAGGCCGAGAGTGAGCGCGAGCAAGGCCGCGACCAACCAGGTGCTGCCGTCCAAACCCATCGTGTTCCTCCCATCCCACCGTGACGCACTCAGCGTGATGCCCGATCGACCGGCATCGCGGACTCGAGGCTGCCCGCCGTGCGCAATAATGCCCGAGTTGTCGGCTGCACACCAGAGCCGCCGCGAGTTTGTCACGATGGGGGGAATCCCGCCCCTCGCGTCAGCCGGCCAGCGCCCCCGCCCCGGGCGCCGTACCCGCCGATTGCCGCTCCTCGGCAGTCGTCCCATGGACGAAAACGGTCGGACAGGCACAGTGGTGCAGCAACTCATGCGCCACGGGGCCGAGCAGCGCCGCGCCGTCGTGCCCCCGCGGTCCCACGATCACCATGCGCGCCTGCCGCGAGGCTCGTACCAGCGCGTTCGCCGGGTCGCCGATCAGCAACCTTGCCCGAGCGCGCCTCAGCTCCGGTACGGCGGCCAGGGCCTCGGCCAGCACCCGCCGGCCGGCCCGCTCGACCTCACCGCCGGCCCGCTCGACGACGTGTGCGACCTCGACAGCTACGCTGCGCCGCTGCGCCTCGGCGGCGGCGTGCCGCAACGCCAGCAGCGAGGCCGAGGAGCCGTCGACCGCCACGAGCAGCGGGCCGGATGACGGTCGCGTCCCGCGGGCGACCATGACGGGACACCAGGCCCGCGCGACGATCTGCATCAGTACGCAGTCCATCGGCACGAACTTGGCCGTGGCCAGGTCGTCGTCGCCGAGGATCATCAGGTCGGCGGCCCGGCTCATCTGCAGCAACACCCGGACTGGGAGCCCGTCCACGAGGAGCCCCGAGACGTGCACGCCCGGAGTCGATCGGCGGGCGCTGGCCAGGGCCTGTTCGACGATGTCGGCGGCGAAGTGCCGGGCCGCCGCGTACCCCAGACCCTCGGTCCAGCGATGTTTGCTCGGCCAGACGAACACATGCACCACGCGCAGCTCGCGGCCCCGGCAGACCGCCTCTCGCGCGCCGAGCCGTACGGCGGCGAGACCCGCCGCGGTGCCGTTGACACCCACCACCACGGGGGCCGCGTCGGGGATCTGCATCGAATCCCACCTCCACCAACCATTATCTATGGTGTGCGGCTTCGGTAGCGCTTGGTGATCAATGCCTCAGCCGGACGTCGCCTGATGACCCTTTCAGCTTAAGGGTTTACGGTGAAGACCTGATTTCTTCGGGACATCTGCCGGTGAAGTGAGGGAAATACATGACGGATGTCAAGCTCGACCATCCCGGCGGCCAGTTGTCGATGCCGGTACGCCCGGCGGTCGAGGGCTCGGCCGGCATCGACGTCAGTAACCTGCTGAAGGAGACGGGCTTCGTCACCTTCGATCCGGGCTTCGTCAACACCGCCGCCTGTTCGTCGGCGATCACCTACATCGACGGTGACGCCGGTATCCTCCGTTACCGCGGATACCCCATCGAGCAACTTGCCGGCAACGCTTCGTTCCTCGAGGTTTCATATCTTCTGATCCACGACGCGCTGCCGACGCCGGCCCAGCTGAAGGACTTCGCCGACAAGATCCGCGTGCACACGCTGCTCCAGGAGGAGATGCGTGCCTTCTTCTCCGGCTTCCGGCGCGACGCGCATCCGATGGCGGTGCTCTCCTCGGCCGTCACCGCGCTGTCCACGTTCTACCAGGACGCCCTCGACCCGACCGACCCGGAGCAGGTGGAAATCTCCGGCATCCGGTTGATGGCCAAGGTTCCGACCATCGCGGCGTACGCCTACAAGAAATCGATCGGCCACCCGCTGCCATACCCGGACAACTCCCTCGACTACGTCGAGAACTTCCTGCGCATGACGTTCGGCCTGCCCACCGAGCAGTACGACGTGGATCCCCGAATCGCCAAGATCCTCGACATGCTGTTCGTGCTGCACGCCGACCATGAACAGAACTGCTCGACGTCGACCGTCCGGCTGGCCGGATCCAGCCAGGCCAACCTGTACGCATCGATCTCGGCTGGCATCAACGCCCTGTCCGGCCCGCTGCACGGCGGCGCGAACGCGGCGGTGCTCGAGATGCTCGAGCAGATCAAGGACGACGGCGGTGACGTCGATACGTTCGTCAACCGCGTGAAGAACAAGGAAAAGGGCGTCAAGCTCATGGGCTTCGGCCACCGGGTCTACAAGAACTACGACCCGCGGGCCGCGATCGTGAAGAAGGCCGCCGAAGAGGTGCTGTCCACGATGGACAAGCCCGACCCGCTGCTGGACATCGCGTTCAAGCTCGAGGAGATCGCGCTCGCCGACGATTACTTCGTCTCGCGCAAGCTCTACCCCAACGTCGACTTCTACACCGGCCTGATCTACAAGGCGCTCGGATTCCCGACGAAGATGTTCACCGTGCTGTTCGCGCTCGGCCGGCTGCCCGGCTGGATCGCGCAGTGGCGCGAGATGATGGCCGACCCGACAACGAAGATCGGCCGTCCGCGGCAGCTCTACACGGGCTCGCCGGAGCGCGAATTCAACCCGATCGACAAGCGATAGAGTCCCACGAAAGCCCGCCGGCAGCGCCGGCGGGCTTTCGCGTGCCGCCGGACCGCCGTACATGCCTTGACAGTTATATAACTGAGGTGGCATGCTCGGACTCGTGGACGCGCTGACCGTGCTCGCCGAGCCGACCCGGCGGCGGATCGTGGAGGCGCTGCGCCGGCGGGAAAGCAGCGTCAGCGACCTGGTCACGGCGCTGGACATGAGCCAGCCCGCGATTTCCAAGCACCTGCGGGTGCTGCGCGAGGCCGGCCTCGTCTCGTCCCGGGCGGTCGCGCAGCAGCGCATCTACCGCCTCGAGGCCGCCCCGTTCCGGGAACTCGACGCCTGGTTGGCGCCGTACCGGCGGCTGTGGACCCGACACCTCGAGTCGCTGGAGCACCACCTCGACCAGAAGGAGGAGCAGCCATGACACTGGAACTCGGACCCCTCGCCGACGCGACCGTCGTGCCCGAGGGCGACGCCTGGACCCTGATCTTCATCCGCGAGCTGCGGCACGCACCCGCCAAGGTGTGGAGGGCGCTCACCGACCCCGCCGAGCTGGACCAGTGGGCGCCGTTCGCCGCCGACCGCGACCTCGGCACGCCCGGGGAGGCCACGCTCACCATGATCGACCGCGACACCCGCATGCCGGTGCCCGCCACCGTGCTCGCGGCGGTGCCACCGCGACTGCTCGAGTACACCTGGGGCGAGGACCGGCTGCGCTGGGAGCTCGAACCCTCCGGCTCCGGCACACGGGTGACGCTGCGGCACACGCTCGCCAAGCCCGACATGGCGGCGATGGTGGCGGCGGGCTGGCACATCTGCTTCGCCGTCCTCGAACACCTGCTGGACGGCGATCCGGTGGGCGTCATCCGCGGCCAGGACGCCATGGACCACGGCTTCGAACGGCTGCGCGCCGGCTACGCCGAGAAGTTCACGGACTCGTCGGCCCGGCGCGGCGACTAGGCTCGTACACCCCGGACCGCCATGTTCGCTTGGTGTGGCGGCGCCGGCATGACGGCGGCCGGAAACGGGCATCAATCCGCTGGCGAGGGAGGCTGCGCATGGACGTCGTGATCGGCATCGACAGCGGAACCACCGCGACCAAGGGCGTCGCCGCCGACCTCGACGGCGAGCTTCGGGCGCTGGCGAGCGTGCACTATCCGCTGTCCGTCCCCGGGCCCGGCCGGGCCGAGCTCGACCCGGACCGGCTACGCGAGGCCGCCATCGAGGCGCTCGTCGACGTCGCCGGGCAGTGCCGTGAGCGCGGCGACCGGGTCATCGCGGTCAGCCTCAGTTCCTTCCTGCACGGGCTCGTGCCGATGGCCTCCGACGGGCGGCCACTCGGCCCGCTCGTGACCTGGGCCGACGGACGCGCCGCGGCGCAGAGCGAGCGGCTGGCCGCGGCCGGACTGGCGAAGAAGCTGCAGGCGCGTACCGGCACGCCCGTCCATCCGATGGCGCCACTGCCGAAGCTGGCCTGGTGGAAGGCGACCGACCCGCAGCGCCTCCGCGACACCCCGCGCTGGGGCGGCGTGAAGGAGCTCGTGCTGGCGGGGGTGGCGGACGCGCCGTTCCTGGTGGATCTGTCGCTCGCGTCCGGGACCGGCCTCTACGACATCCACGCGCGGCACTGGGACCCGGAGGCGTTGGACATCGCCGGCGTGCGCGTCGACCAGCTCGCGACGGTCGTGCCGACCACCGAGAAGCTGCGCCTGCACCCCGAGGTGGCGGCCGCCGCGAGGCTGCCGCCCGCGACGCCGCTGATCATCGGAGCGGCTGACGGGCCGCTGGCCAACCTCGGCGTCGGGGCCACCCCGGCCGGCGTCGCCGCCGTCTCGCTCGGCACCAGCGGTGCCATGCGCACGGTCGTCGGCGCGCCCACCGCCGACGAGGCCGGGCGGCTGTTCTGCTACGCGCTCACCGAGGACCGCTGGGTGATCGGCGGTGCCGTCAACAACGCCGGGTCGGTGGTCCGCTGGGCAGGCCAGAGCTTCGCCAGCGGCTTCGTCCGGCCCGCCGCCGAGGGCGAGGACGCCGACGAGCGCGACGCTGCGCTTCTCATCGAAGCCGCGGGCGCCCCGCCAGGGAGCGACGGGCTGCTCTGCCTGCCCTATCTGCTGGGCGAGCGGGCACCCTGGTGGAGGCCCGGGCTCCGCGGTGCATACATCGGCCTGCGCCGCGAACACGGCCGCCCCCACCTGGTACGTGCCGCCGTCGAGGGCGTCTGCCAGCAGCTGGCGCTCGTCCGCGACTCGTTCGCCACGGAGCATCTCGCCGTCACCGAGGTCCGCGCCACCGGCGGCGCGGTGGCGTCCGATCTGTGGGTCGGCATCCTGGCCGCCGCGCTCGACCTGCCCGTCGCCGTGGCCGACACGCCCGAGGGCACAGCGCTGGGCGCGTGCCTGCTGGGCCTGCACGCGCTCGGCGAGCTGCCCGACCTGGACCACGCCGCCGCGCTCATCGACATCGGCAAGCCGACGGTGCCCGACCCGCGGAACGCCGAGCTGTACCGCCGGCTCCGGCCGCTCGTCGAGCAGTCCGCGCTGGCCATCGCCGACGTCGTGGCCGAGCTGGACCGGCTCGCCCCGAAGCCGCTGCCGAGCAGCGAGAAGGCCGCGTGATCCATGCGATAGCCGGAAGGAGTGCCGGCGGGATCAGCACACGTGCCGCGGTGACCCGCGGCGAGGCCGCCGGGACCGGAGGGAGGGCCGCGTGATGGCACCGCACCCGGTGGACGCCGGCCGCGACGGCCGGCAGGGCGTCGAGTGGTGACCGTTCCGCGGGTGGTCGTCGCCGCGCCCGCATCCGGGCACGGAAAGGCCATCGTCGCCACCGGGCTGCTGGCCGCGTTCGCGGCGCGCGGCATGACGGTGGCGCCGTTCAAGGTCGGCCCGGACGGCATCGACGCCGGCTACCGCGCGCTCGCCGCCGGGCGCCGGGACCGCAACCTCGACCCGGTGCTGGTCGGCGAGGATCTGATCGGGCCGCTGTTCGCGCATGGTGCTGCCGGCGCGGACCTCGCCGTCATCGAGGGCGCGATGGGCCTGTACGACGGCCGTACCGGCGCCGGCGACACCGGTTCCACGGCACACGTCGCCGGCCTGCTCGACGCGCCGGTCATCCTCGTGGTGGACGCCGCCGCGCTGGGCCGGTCGGTCGCGGCGCTCGTGCACGGCTTCCGCACGTTCGGCACGGTGCGCCTGGCCGGCGTCATCCTCAACCGGGTCCGCTCGGACCGGCACGAGGAGCTGCTCCGCGAGGCCTGCGAGGAGGTCGGCACGCCGGTACTGGGAGCGCTGCGCCGCGCCGCCCCGATGGCCGTGCCGTCCCGGCACCTCGGGCCGATCCCGGGTGCCGAGCGCCGTGCCGAGGCGCGGGCGTCCGTCGACGCCCTGGCCGCGCTGGTGGCCTCCGCGGTGGACCTCGATGCGGTGTTCGCGCTGGCCAGGTCCGCGCCGCCGGTCACGGCGCAGGCATGGACACCCGAGACCGCCGATCCCGTGCCGGGCCGTCCGGTGG
>DASYTU010000190.1:0-20253 GCA_036001925.1 Actinoplanes sp. | reverse complement strand
CGAGGTGATCGGTGCGCTGAACGTCTTCGGCCCCGAGCCGGGCATCACGTTCGACAGCGCGGACGTGCAGGTCATGCAGGCGCTCACCGACATCGCCGCGATTTCGCTGCTGCAGGAGCGCTCCATCCACCGCGGCGAGATCCTCACCGAACAACTGCAAGGCGCGTTGAACAGCCGAATTGCCATCGAACAGGCTAAGGGCACGATCGCCCAAGCCCGCGGTGTCAGCGTCGACGAGGCGTTCGTGCTGATCCGCGACTACGCCCGTCGCGGCAACCATCGCATCAGCGACCTCGCGCATACCATCGTCACCGACCTGGCGTCCCTCCCCGGTCTCGCGCCGCGTGCGACAGGGCGAGAGGACCGTTGAGGACCTGTTCTCTCCTCAACCCCTCACTTGCGCCTGCGGGTTCCAGATCACCTCCCTCGCCTTCCCAGGCGTCCTCGCCGTCGCTGCCAACACTGCTTGACTGAGCGGCGCTGGCAGTGGCAAGCAGGTACGGGGCCCGCACCACGTTGCCGGAGGTAGCGGCGAGGATCATTGCCGCGTCGGCAAGGTGGCGTTCGGTTCCCGGCGGGACGATGAGCAGGTCGACGCGGTCACCGTTGCCGCAAATCGCGGTCAGCAAGCTGGAGTGCTGGCTAGTGAAGTAGCCGAGCCGCAGGACACGGCCGGCGACCTTGAGCCGGCGAGGGTGGTTGTCCCAACCGTCAGCACTCAGCACTAGCCCGGTGACGAGTCCATGGAGAGCATCGATGGCGAGGACCAGGCCGGGCAGTTCCGCGACCGGATCGGTCGAACGCGGCCACCAGCCTCCGTCGAGCAATGTGGGTCGTGCGCCAGTCTGTTGCATCCGTAAACGTGGGACTGTCGGCGGCGACGTCGACGCGACGGCCCTGCGGACGGAGTTTGTTTGCATGATGGGGTCCTTTCGCCGGTGATGAGTGGAGTCTGTGCCCCGTCGAGCCGTTCCAGTTGCGCGGTGTAGGGCTCAGTTCCGGCGAGACAGGCGGCGCAGTTGGGTGATGCGGGCGGTGCCGATCACCATGGCGGCGATGGCCACACCGACGCCGGCTATCAACAGCGCCAGAGCCAGCGGCAGACTGCCGTGCATCCAGAGGAAGGTGACCTGGACGCTGCCGGTGTTCTGCAGCATGAAGACGATGAGAACGACGAACAGGAGCGCGGCCGCGCAGACGCCGATCCAGGCGGCACTCATGCGGGTACGCGGGACCGCTGTGCTCGGCGAAGCCGGCTCGGCGGGAGTGGCGGCTGTGGGTGGATCGATCGGAGGCGCCGTGGTGGCGCGAGCGCGATGCAGAGCGAACATGACATTCCTCGGGATGGGAGCCGGTGTGGCAGGCACCTCAACGCGGGATGTCGTCGATTCCGGGATGCTTTTACTCTACCCCCATAGCACCGAATATGCCATTCCTGCCGGCGTTCTGGGCGAGCATGCGGCGGCGCATCGCAACTTTCGATAAGCGGGCAACCAAATGCGGGCCACCACTCGTGCAGCCAAAATCTCATCTATTGATCGATCGATGCTCTATTCATCACTTCCATCCACAGTCTTGTCATGCCGCCGCGGAGCTGCCAGCGAATTTACCGACGGCATTGAGGTGGCGTAGTGCCTGGGCATACGACGGGATCAGCCCGGCTTCGAGATAGGAAACGCCGTGGGTGTCGCAAAACGCTCGGACGATGTGCTGCGCGTGCCGTAGGTTGCATCGCGGCATCGAGGGGAAAAGGTGGTGCTCGATCTGGTAATTCAAAGCGCCGAGTGCCAAGTCGGTGAGCCAATGGCCGCGAACATTTCGCGAGGTCAATACCTGCCGGCGGAGGTAGTCGGCGTCGTCGGCGGCGCTCAGCGTGGGCATGCCCTTGTGGTTCGGCGCGAAGGAGCAGCCGAGGTACAGCCCGAAGAGGACTTGGTGGATCGCGATGAACACCACCGCTTTCACCGGCGAGAGGATCAGGAACACGAGCGTTAGGTACCCGAGGATGTGCAGGCTGATCAGCAGCGCCTCACGGGTACGGGCACGGTCGGCGATCAGGTACCGCACGCTGGCGACGCGCAGGTTGAGGGCCTCGAGCAGCAGCAGCGGAAAGAATGTCCACGCCTGGTAGCGGTAGAGCGCGCGGGCAACGGGTCCGCTGGCCTGGATCTGTCCGGTGGTGAACGCCAGCGCGCCGGCGCCGATGTCCGGATCCTTGTTCTCGTCGTTCGGGTGGGCATGATGACGGTTGTGCTTGTCCACCCACCAGTCGTAGCTGAAGCCCACGCCGAGGTTCGCGATCACGACACCGAGACGGCGGTTCGCCCGCGCGGACGTGAAGATCTGCCGGTGCCCGGCATCGTGGCCGAGAAAGCCCAGTTGGGTTGACGCCACCGCGAAGTACGCCGCCACGACGAGCTGCCACCACGAATCGCCGATCAGCAGGAAGGCGACCACTCCGACGGCGCACAGGGCTCCCGTGAAGCCGATCAGCCGGGCGTAGTAACCCGGGCGCCGGTCCAGCAGCCTGGCCTGCTTGATCTGCCGGGACAGCTCGGAGTAGGCGCTCCCCCGACGGGGCGAGGTCGTCGAGTAACCGGTTCCAGGTTGGGCCGCCGCGGACACTTCGATTGGGCGCATCGATACTCCAGCTGCACGTCGACAGGAACGATGTGCCGCCGGGGTCCAGGGCGGAATTCTGCTCGCATCATACCCGCCTCAGCGATAGCCAAACGGACAACCGGGAGCCAGGCGTACGGTAGGGGCCCTCTCTGGACCTCGGTGGCCGCCCGTCCTCTCGGACGGACGTCCCGCCGCTGCCACCTGTGAGTGGTGGCGTGGCTCTACCCTCTGCACATGGTGATAGCTCTTCCGGCCCTTGCCCCGCGGCCGCGGCCGGTGCCGTTGCGCCTGGTGTACACATTCTTGATCGTGGCGGCTCTCGCCGGCGTGCCGTGGCTGGTGAGCGAGGCGAGCCACCGCATCGACCGGGTGCCGTCCAGCCTGTGGCCGTCGCCGGCCCTGGTGTTGCTGGTACTCGGCGCGCTGGTGGCGCCTCGGGTGTCGTACCGATGGTTCGACGCGTACCTGCTGTTGATCCCGATCGTTGGGCTGTTCTACCTGGGGCGGTTCGCGTGGCGACTGTCGCTCCTGCCGTACCGGGACTGGCCGCCGCGGCCCGACGAGGCCCCGCGCTGGCGGAAGGTCGCGCACCCGAGCCGGCCGGGAGCAGGACTGTACCTTGTGGATCGGACGAGCAAGGCCGACGACCAACAGTGAAGATCGTCGTAGACGACCTTTCCGGCCCGGAGATCGCCGCGTTCCTCGACGAGCACGTCCGCCAGATGCGGTCCCTGACGCCGCTGGAGAGCAAGCACGCCTTGGATCTCGACGGCCTGCGCAGGCCCGAGATCACGTTGTGGTCCGTCATGGACGGCGACCGTCTGGTGGGCTGCGGTGCGATCGAGCGATTGGACGCGGGCCACGGCGAGCTGAAGTCGATGCGTACCGCACCGGCACGCAAGCGGAGCGGGATCGCGTCCCTGCTGCTCGAACACATCATCGCCGAGGCCCGGCGCATGGGTCTCACCCGGCTCAGCCTGGAGACCGGCTCGGCCGAGTTCTTCCGGCCCGCCCGGAACCTGTATGAGAAGTTCGGGTTCGGTTACTGCGAGCCGTTCGCGGACTACCGGGCCAGCCCGCACAACGTCTTCATGACAAGAGCGCTCTGACGGGCTCGGCGGGATGTGCCCGCGCGGCCGCCAACGCCGCGCGCACCTGACCGGCGATCCCGGCGGCACCGAGTCCCTGGGCGGACAGCAGCGCGTCCCGGGCACCCGTCGGCAAGAACTCCTGCACCAGGCCGAGGGAACGGACCCGCCCGGCCGAGCCGCCGGCCTGCCGTACCGCCCGCGTGAACGCGTCGCCAAAGCCCCCGGCCACCCCACCGTCCTCGACCGTGACGGTGATGCGGTGGCGCTCGACCTGCTCGACCAGTACCGGGTCGACGGGCAGCACCCAGCGCGGGTCGGCGACAGTGACGCGTACGCCGTCGCCGGCCAGCATGTCGGCCGCGGCGAGTGCGGCGCCCGCGAGCGCTCCGACGGCCACGATGAGAACCTCCGCATCCGGGTCGCGGCGCAACACGTCTGCTCCACCGGCGGTATCGACGGCGGGGACCGGCTCACCTACCTCGGCCTTCGGGAAGCGCAGCGTGGTAGGCCCGGCGGACCAGTTCACCGCCTCCCGCAGCAGGGCTCGAAGGGTGTCGCCGTCCCGGGCCGCCGCGACCCGCATCCCGGGCACGATCCCGAGCAGGGACAGGTCCCACATGCCGTTGTGCGATGGGCCATCGCTGCCGGTGACGCCGGCCCGGTCCAGCACGAAGGTGACCGGCAGCCGGTGCAGCCCGACGTCCATGATGACCTGGTCGAAGGCGCGGTTGAGGAACGTGGCGTAGACGCAGACCACCGGGTGCAGGCCACCCATGGCCAGGCCGGCCGCCGAGGTCACCGCGTGCTGCTCCGCGATGCCGACGTCGAAGACGCGGTCCGGAAACGCCCGGGAGAACGAGTACAGGCCGGTGGGGTGCAGCATGGCCGCGGTCACCGCGACCACGTCCGGCCGCTCCCAGCCGATCGCGGCCATCTCGTCGCCCAGCACATCGGTCCATGATGGGCGGCTGACCTTGCCCGGCGCGCGGGCCGGCCCGATCGTGTGCATGCGGTCCACGTCGTCGGCCTCGGCGGCCGGGTAGCCGCGGCCCTTGTCCGTGACGCAGTGCACCACGACGGGCGCCCGTACCTCTTGTGCCTTGCGCAGGGCGGCTTCGACGGCCACGACGTCGTGGCCGTCGACCGGCCCGATGTAGGCCAGGCCGAGCGTCTCGAAAAGCGGTCCGACGGGGGTACCGGTGCGCAGCTGCGCGAGGTGGGAGCCGATCACGCCGATGGTGGGCGAGTACGAGCGGCCGTTGTCGTTGAGCACCACGATGACGGGGCGTTGCGGCGCGGCGCCGATGTTGTTCAGCGCCTCCCAGCACATGCCGCCGGTCAACGCTCCGTCGCCGACGACCGCGACCACCGCACGATCCCGCCGGTCCTGCAGGGCGAACGCCTTGGCCAAGCCGTCCGCATAGGACAGTGCGGTGGAGGCGTGCGAATTCTCGACCAGATCGTGTTCGCTCTCCGCCTGGCGCGGGTATCCGGACAGGCCGTCGGCGCGGCGCAGGGTCGGCAGGTCGCGGGCACGCCCGGTGAGCATCTTGTGTACGTAGCTCTGGTGACCGGTGTCCCAGACGATCGCGTCACGGGGCGAGTCGAACACCCGGTGCAGCGCGATGGTCAGTTCGACCACGCCGAGGTTCGGGCCGAGGTGCCCGCCGGTACGGCCGACCTCCGTAATGAGCCGCTGCCGGATCTCGCCGCTCAACGCCGGCAACGTCTCCGCGGGCAGCGCGCGGAGGTCGGCGGGGCAGCCGATGGCCTCGAGGCAGCCGCCCAGCGCGGGACTCACCATGACGAGGCTGTGTTCGTCGACAGACACGGCTCACCTGCCCATCGCCGCGCGCAGCGACTCGGTCAGCGAGCCCATCGTCGCGATCACAGCGGTCGGTTCGTACCCGCAGTGCGCCATGCAGTTGGCGCACCGCTCGTCCTTGCCGCGACCGAAGCTGTCCCAGTCGGTCTCCGTGATGAGCTCCTGGTAGGTCTTCGCGTACCCGTCGGCGAGCAGGTAGCACGGGCGCTGCCAACCGAGCAGCGAGTACGACGGGATGCCCCACGCCGTGCAGGCGAGGTCGCGCTTGCCTTCCAGGAAGTCGAGGAATATCGGGGAATGGTTGAGGCGCCACCTCCGCCGCCGGTTGCCCGCGAACGCCTTGGCGAACAGCTGCCGGGTCTCCTCGACGCCGAGCCAGTGCTCCTGGTCGGGTGCTTTCTCGTACGCGTACCCGGGCGAGATCTGCATGTTGTCGACCCGCAGTTCGTCGTTGAGGTAGTCCAGGATGTCGATGACGTCCTGCGGCGTGTCGGTGTTGAAGAACGTCGTGTTGGTCATCACCCGGAAGCCGGCGGCCTGCGCCTGCTTGATGGCGGCCACCGCCTGGTCGAAGACCCCGACCTTGGCGACGGACTGGTCGTGCCGCTCGCGGAGCCCGTCGATGTGCACCATCCAGGCGAAGTTGCGGTGCGGGGTGAACTTGTGCAGGTGCTTGGGCATCAGCACAGCGTTGGTGCACAGGAAGACGATCTTCTTGCGATCCAGCAGCTGGCGCACGATCTCGTCGATCTGCGGATGCATCAGCGGTTCGCCGCCGGCGATGGACACCATCGGGGCGCCGCTCTCCTCGATCGCGGCGACCGCCTGCTCCACCGGCATTCGCTGCTTGAGCAGCGTGTGCGGCTGCTGGATCTTCCCGCAGCCGGCGCACTTGAGATTGCAGGCGAACAGCGGCTCGAGCTCGACGAGCAGGGCGAACTTGTCTCGGCGCAGCAGCTTCTGCTTCATCAGGAAACTGCCAAGTCGAATGGTCTGGCGCAGTGGCATCGCCACGGTCAGCTCACCTCCTTGGGCAACGCGAACCGGATATCTTCGTGGGCTACTTCCGCCTCCCGGGTCCGGACCGGGCCCAGACCGGTGAGGCACTCGACGACCGCGTCGACGAGGTGGGGCGGGGCGGACGCGCCGGCGGTAAGGGCGATCCGCGCGGCGCCGGGCAGCCAAGCCAGATCGATCGTCCCGGCGTCCTCGATCAGGTGTGCGGGTACGCCCTCCCGCGTGGCGACCTCGACGAGGCGCAGCGAATTGGACGAATTGGCCGATCCGACGACGAGGACCAGGTCACTGTCGGAGGCGGCGGCGCGGACCGCCAGCTGGCGGTTGCTGGTGGCATAGCAGATGTCCTCGCGCCTTGGCCCGGCGAGCGCCGGGAAGCGGTCGCGCAGTACATGGGCGATCTCTTCGGCCTCGTCGACGGCCAGGGTGGTCTGCATGGCGTACATGACCCGGGCCGGATCGCGCGGCGTCACGGTGGCGGCCGCCGCCGCGTCCTCCACCACGACCACGTCGGCGGGAGCCTCGCCGACCGTACCTTCGACCTCCTCGTGGTCGCGGTGGCCGATCAGGAAGACCGTGTCGCCGCGGCCGGCGCCGCGGCGGACCTCGGCGTGCACCTTGGCGACCAGCGGGCAGGTCGCGTCTATGACGTCGAGGTCCCGGTCGTGAGCCGCGGCCCGGACCGCGGGCGCGACCCCGTGCGCGGCGAGGACCACGGTCGAACCCCTCGGCACCTCGTCCACTTCGGTGACAAAGACCGCGCCGCGGTCCGCGAGCCGGCGCACCACGTGCGCGTTGTGCACGATCTGCCGGCGTACGTAGACGGGGCCGCCACGCTGGTCGATGGCGCGCTCGACGACGTCGATGGCGCGCTCGACGCCGGCGCAGAAGGACCGTGGCTCGGCCAGTACGACGTCCCGCGGGCCGAGGCTGGCCGCCCACTGTTCCAGCGCGGGAATGGCCCGGCGCAGCGCCCGTAGCGCCGCGATGCCGCGACCGATGGTGCCGGGCGTCCACAATCCGTGGCCGGGCGTGTCGACGATCGCGCGGACCGCCACGAACGGCCGGTCACCGGCGGCCGCCGCGACCGCCGCCGATTCCATGTCGACCGCGACCGCTCCGGTCCGGGCGAGCCGCCGCCGCTCCTCGCGGTCGACCAACCGGTCGCTGGTGTACAGCGGTCCGGTGTGGACGGTGAGTCCCAGCTTGCGCAGCGCGCCGGCCAGCAGCGGTGCGGACGGGCTCGGCACGGTGCCGTCGCGGCCGCGTACCTCGGTCGCCACCACCAGGTCGCCCGGGCGCATCTCGGTTCGTAGGCCGCCGCCGACGCCGGCGACGATGAGCGCGTCCGCGCCGTCCAGGCGCGCCACAGCCGCCGCCGTCCGGTGCGGGCCCATTCCGGTACGCAGGACGCGCAGCGATGAACCGGGGCGGGACAGGGCCCGGCGCTCGACGGTCAGCGGGGCGCACACGACGGCGGTCACGGGTGCCTCGCCAGGTATCTGCCGAGCGCGGAGATCGGGAAGACGATCCGGTACAGGTGGTAGTTGATGTAGAAGTCGCCGGGGAAGCCGGTGCCGGTGAACTCCGGCTCGTCCCACCCGCCGTCGGGTCGCTGGGTCTCGGCGAGCCAGCGCACACCGCGCTCGACGGTAGCCGAGTCCTCTTCCGCGGAGAGCAGTGCCAGCAGTGCCCACGCGGTCTGCGAAGCGGTCGACGCGCCCCGGCCGATCCACGCCGGATCCCGGTACGAGCGGAGGTCTTCGCCCCACCCCCCGTCGTCGTTCGCATGCTGTTCGAGCCAGCGCACCGCCCGCCGGATCGGCGCCGCGGCCGGGTCGACGCCGGCGGCGATGAGGGCGGGCACCGCGGCGCCGGTGCCGTACACGTAGTTGGCGCCCCAGCGTCCGAACCAAGACCCGTCCGCCTCCTGGTGGTCCAGCAGCCAGCGCACGCCGCGCCGGCTGGGCTCGCGGTCGGCCAGCCCGAGCGCGGCGAGCATCTCCACCACGTGCGCGGTCACGTCGGCCGACGGCGGATCGACGACCGCGCCGAAGTCGCAGAACGGCAGCCGGGTCGGGAGGGTACTGGTGTTGTCGGCGTCGAACGCGCCCCAACCGCCGTCGCCCGACTGCATGCCGATGAGCCACGCGACGCCGCGGTCGACCGCGGCCTGAACCGTTTCCGGAGCGGGGTGCGCGACCCGGCACAGCGCCAGGACGATCTCGGCGGTGTCGTCGGTGTCCGGGTAGTTGTCGTTCGCGAACTCGAACGCCCAGCCGCCCGGTTCGAGGCGGGGCCGGCGTACCGCCCAGTCGCCCTTCACCCGAATCTCCTCGCCCAGCAGCCAGTCGGTGGCGCGGAGCACGGCCGGATCGTCCGCGGGCGCGCCGGCGTCGAGCAGCGCGGTCATCGCGAGCGCGGTGTCCCAGACCGGCGACTGGCAGGCCTCGAGCCGGCGCACCGTGCCCTCGCCGGTCTCCTCGCGGACCAGGAAGCCGTCCAGCCCGGCGATGCCGGCCGCCATCGCCGGATGGTCCAGCGGGTACCCGACCAGGTGCAGGGCGATGAGCGAGTACACCCAGGGTGGCTGGATGCCGCCCCAGCCGCCGTCGGCCTCCTGCCGGGCGAGGATCCAGTCGGTGGCGCGGCGGACGGCCCGCCGGCGCAGCGCGGGGACCGGACGCCGGCCGTACCGGTGCAGGATCTTGTCGAGTCGCTGGAAGGCACCTGCCCAGCTGGCCAGCGGACGGGCGGCGGGCGGTGGTGAGCCGGTACGCAGCTCGTCGATCCCGAACGGCAGCGACCGGGCCGGGCGCAGCGCGTTGACGATGGTCAGTGGGACCACGGTCTGCCGGGCCCAGCACGCCCAGTCATAGACGTTGAGCGGGAACCACCGCGGGAGAAAGATCATTTCGGGTGGCATGTACGGCAGCTCGTCCCAGGACCAGAGACCGAAGAGCGCGAGCCAGATCCTGGTGAAGACCCGGGTACGCTCCACGCCGCCCTGCTCGACGATCCAGGTCGCGGCCTCCGCCATGTGCCGTGCGTCCGGGGCGTCGCCGGCCAGTCGCAGCGCGACCCAGGCCTCCACAGTGGTGGAAAGGTCGCCGGGTCCACCGTGGAACGTGGCCCAGGTGCCGTCGGCCCGCTGCTGCGACCGGATCCACCGGGCGGCTTCGGCGGTCTCTCCGGGCTGCCTGATGCCGAGGAACTCACGCAGCAGCAGGTCCTCAGCGTCCATCGTCACGTTCGTGGCGAGTTCGCCCTTCCACCAACCCTTCTCGTGCTGCAAGCCGCGCAGATGTTCCACCGCCAGGCTGACCGTACGGTCGACCACCGCGTCCACGCCGCGATCTGTGGACTGGGCCATTCACGCCTCCCGACTCACGATGAACTCGCCCAGCGCGACCAGGCCGTCGCGAGCCTGGTCGGGCATCTCGACCTCATCCAGCGCGCGCAACGCGAGCGCCAGCCGGCGGTCTGCCTCGCCGGCGGCCCAGTCCCGCCCGCCGGCGGCGGTGATCAGCTCGGCGGCGCGGTGCAACGCGGCCTCGTCGTGCTCGCCGGTGTCCGCGAGCCACTCGGCCAGCTCCTGCGCGGCGACGCCGCCATGCGCCAGCGCGTACGTCACCGGCAGCGACTTCTTCCGCGACCGCAGGTCCGAGCAGACGGGCTTGCCGGTGACCTCCGGATCGCCCCAGATGCCGAGCATGTCGTCGACGAGTTGGAACGCGAGGCCGAGCTCGGCGCCGTACCTCGCCAGCGCGGCTACGAGGGGATCCGGGCCGCCGGCCAGGACGGCGCCGATCGCCGCGCTGGCCGACAGCAGCGCACCGGTCTTGGCGGCGGCCATGTCCAGGCACTCGTCCTTGGTCACCTGCGCCCGTCGTTCGAACGCGAGGTCCAGCACCTGCCCGCGGATCAGCTCGCGGGTCGCCCCGGCGAGCAACTTCGTCGCGGCGGCGGCGTTGGGCGAGCCGCTGTCGAGCAGCACCTCGGTCGCGAGGGTGAGCAGCGCGTCGCCGGTGAGGATCGCACTCGACGGCCCCCAGACCGACCACACGGTACGCCGGTGACGTCGCTCGACATCGCCGTCCATGAGGTCGTCGTGCAGTAGGGAGAAGTTGTGCACCAGTTCAACGGCGACCGCCCCGGGCATCCCGGCCTCGGCCGGTGCGCCGGCCGCTTCGGCCGACAGCAAGGCCAGTGACGGCCGTACCGCCTTGCCACCGTTCCCACCGGTCGGCCGCCCGTCCCGATCGATCCAGCCAAAGTGGTATGCGGCCTGCATGCGGCTGGTCTCGTCGAGCTGTTCCAGCGCCGTCCGCAACGCCTGCGTGACCGCACCCCGGGTCCGGGAAAGGCTCGGCAGCGTGATGGTCATCTCGACGCGACCTCCGCAACGGAGAACGGGTCCGGCTCGCGGCGGCCGAGCACACCGGCCGCCGCCGCCTCGCCGCTTCGCACCGCACCCTCCATCGTCGCGGGCCAACCCGTCGCGGTCCACGCGCCGGCGAGCCAGAGCCCAGGCCGGGCGGTGCCCGCCGGGGGACGGAGCCGTCCGATCCCGGGCGCCGGCCGGAACGTCGCGTGCCGTTCCCGGGTCACGAAGAAGTCCCGTACGTGCGCGGCTCGCGCGGCGGGCAACAACTCCGCGAGCGCGGGCAACAGCCGCTCGCGAAGGGCCTCGACCGGCAGATCGATGGAATCGTCGGCCGCCGAGAGCGAGACCGCCAGGTACTGGCCCGTGGCAAGCCCGGATTGGCGGGTCCGGTCGAACACCCACTGGACCGGTGAACCGACGGCGGCGATGAAGGCCTCGGTGAGGACTCTGCGGTCGTAGACGACATGGGTGTTGACGATCGGTGAGCTGCCCAGCCGCGCGGACCAGCCGGCGGAGGCCGGCACGCTTCCGGCCGGTAGCAGCCGTTCCGCGGCACCGGGCGGTACCGCGAGGATGACATGGTCGGCCACGTGTTCCTCCTCTCGTGCGCGGACGAGCCAGCGGTCGCCCAGCGGCTCGACCCCATCGACCTTCTGGCCGGTACGCAGCACGGCGCCCGCCGCGTCGAGGCATTGCACCGCCGACTCGCCATGGAGTTGCCGGAGCGGGACGAGCGACCATCCCATGTCGGCGGCCGGCGCCTCGGTGAGCAGTCCCGTCTGGAACACGGTCGCGGCCAGGGCCAGGGATGCCTGCCCCGCGGTGGCGTTGAGCGTCGCCACTCCGACCAGGTCCCACAACGCGCTGATGGCCCGCTCGCTCTGGCCGTGCGCGGCGAGCCAGTCGCCGAAGCTGCGTTCGTCGTTGGCGGGATCCGCCGGGTCCACCCGGCGCAGCGCCAGCGCCGCCGGTACGAACCGCAGCCGCTCGGCCAGGCGCAGCGGGGTGTAGCGCAGCAAGGAAGCTGCCAGGTGAGCCGGCGCGGGCAGCCCAGTGCGCCGCAACCACGCGGTACGGTGCGGACCGGCCGATCGGACCGGAATGGACAGCCGCGGCTGCAACGTCACCCGGTCGGCCACGCCGAGCCGGTTCAGCAGGGCGAGGTAGGACGTGCAGCAGCGCAGGAACACGTGCTGTCCGTTGTCGACGTCGAGGTCGCCCCGCCGGAACGAGTAGGTGAGCCCGCCCAGGTACGGCCGGGACTCGATGAGCGTGACCGGGTAGCCGGCATCCGCGCAGCGCAGCGCCGCGGTGATCCCGGCGAGGCCGCCGCCGACGACCACGACGCCCGTGGGTTCCCGCCGCGTACTCATGCGCGCAGTCCGCTCAGGGCGCGGGCCGCCACGCCGGCCTTCTGCCAGCCGGACAGCGACAGGCGGCGGTCGAACACCATCGAGGGCTGGGCGGATATGCGGGCCAGCAACCGGTGGTAGATGCCGGCCATCGCCCGGCAGGACGCCG
This sequence comes from Actinoplanes sp., assembly GCA_036001925.1. Lineage (GTDB taxonomy): Bacteria > Actinomycetota > Actinomycetes > Mycobacteriales > Micromonosporaceae > Actinoplanes. The sequence goes on along the minus strand of DASYTU010000190.1, from coordinate 7,790 downwards.
CGCTCCGCCAATCCAGCAGCGGCACCAGCCGTAGGCCGTCGTCGTACCAGCGCTCGGCTCGGCCCGCGCTGAACGTGATGAGGGCGGACAGGCGTCCGTCGGGGTCCACAAGCGAGCCGCCGCCGTCGAGCGCGAGCCGCACGCCGAACCGGTCCAGGTCGTCGGCCGGCAGGTAGACCCGGCCCGTCATGAGGTCCTCCCGGATGTCCCGGAGGATGTTGGTCTGCTGCAGGGCGATGCCGAGCGTGTCGGCGTACCGCGACGCGTTCGGGTCCGGTCGGCTGCCGAACACGCCGAGGCAGAGGCGGCCGACCGAGCCGGCCACGCAGCGGCAGTATTGGACGAGGTCGTCGAACGTGGCGTAGGTCCGTCCGGTGACGTCCATCCGCACCCCGTCCACGAGCTCCTCGAATGCGCCGAGCGGGATCGGGTACCGCCGGACCGCGTCGCCGACCGCGACGAGCACGGGATCGGTGCTGCCGGCCGGGTCGTCCAGTGCGGCCTCGAGGACCTTCAGCTGGGTCAGCTTGTCCGCGTTCGGCAGGTCGCCGTCACCGATGTCGTCGATGCGGCGGGCCAGTGCGTACACCGCGCACAGCACGGCCCGCTTGTCGGCGGGCAGCAGCCGGATGCCGTAGTAGAAGTTGCGAGCCTGCTCGCGGGTGATGGCCTCGCAGTGCGCGTACGCCTCCAGCACGGAAGTCCCGGTCATGCGGTGGCTCCCGGACGCACCAGCAGTCGCGCGAGGTGGCGCAGGACGTCGCGCCGGCGGACCCGCGGAGTCCGCGCCAGGACGTCCCAGTGCGCCCGGCGCAGCCCGTCGATCGCGGCCCGGCCGCCCGCCACGTAGCCGGCTACGGCGACCCGTGCCCAGCCGCGCAACTGTCCGACCAGCACCGGACCCGCGTCCAGCAGCGCCTCGGCGCGCGCGGTCTCGAACGCCAGTAGCCGCCGTACGGCCAGCGGGGTCTGCGCGCCGTCGAGGTCCACTTCGGTCACCCCGTACGTTGCCATGTCCTGAGCCGGGAGATACACCCGGCCGGCCCGGCGATCCTCGGCCACGTCCTGCCAGTGCTCGACGAGCTGCAGTGCGGTGCAAACACGGTCGGACAGCTCGATCGCGGCCGCGTCGAGCGGCGCGCGGCCCGCGCGGAAGATGCCGAGCACGATGCGCCCGACCGGGTTGGCCGACAATGCACAGTAGGCGAGCAGGTCGTCGTAGCTCGCGTACCGGTGGATCCGCTGGTCCCAACGATTGGCCTCGACCAGGTTCTCGAACGGTTCCCGGGGCAGACCGCACGCCCGCACGGTTTCCGACAGCCGCCGCAGGACCGCCGACCGAGGCTCACCACCGTCCCAGATGAGGGCCAGGTCGGCGGCGAAATCATCCAGCAGCGCGCTGCGGTCCCCGGCTGCCTCGTCGCCGAGGTCGTCCACGGACCGGGCGAAGCCATACACCGCGACCAGGTGCGCTCGCAGCCGTCCCGGCAGTACGCGCATGGCTACCGGGAAGTTCTCCGCGCGCTCCTTGGCCCGGAGCGCCGCCGTGTCGCGGGTGCCGGCTTGATCCCCCATGGTTCGATGCTGCTCCTGGCGGCCCGGAAGGTCTGCACAGAATTGAGTAGTTCTGATGCGTGTGCATTGTCATCCGAGTACAAATTTCCAGCTAGCCCCCCTCACGGATCGACGGCGACTGCGGTAAACCATGAGGAATGCGGCTACCCGAGTCTCCCGACGACCACACCGACGAGTACGCCGCGCCGGCGGACGCGCGGGACGCACGGCTGGAGCAGATGGTCCCGATGCTCCTCGAGGGACTGCCCGAGCTCTTGGACGAGGTACGCGGGCTGCTCAGCGACGAGTGGCCCGACTACGCACGGTTTATGGCCGCGGCAGATGATGAGGTCACCGTCGCGGCCGAGTCGTTCATGCGATGGCTGGTGCACATCGCCGCACACGGTCTGACCGACCTGCCACAGCACGCCATTCCCGGGTTCGGCGCGCAGGCCGAGCTGTTCGAGGAGATCGGACGGATCCAGTGGCGAGAGGGCCGCGACGTGTCCGCCCTGCTGTCCGCCTATCAGGTCGGCGGCCGGGCCGCCTGGCACTACGTGTCGCGTACCGCGCTGGCGGCCGGCGTCGCGCCCGACGTCCTGGCCGCGCTGGCCGAGGCGGTGTTCATCTTCATCGACCAGCTCTCGTCCGCGTCAGCGCACGGATACGTGCGCGAACAGGCCGAGGCCGGCGCCACCCGCGAACGCCGCCGGGACGAGCTGGTCGAACTGCTGCTCTCCGACCGCGCGGACATGGTCGCGGTACGCGCGGCCGCGGTACGGGTCGGCTGGCGGCTGCCGCGGGAGGCTGCGGTACTCCTGATCGACCCGGCCAACCCGGTAGGCCAGGCGATGCTCGCTCGACTCGACAACTCGTGCCTGCTCATCCGGCGTGCCGGTGAGCTCGTCGGCGCGATCGTGCCGGACCCGGTGCGACCCGGCCGCCGAGAACGCCTGGTCAGCGCGCTGTGTGGAGCCAGCGCGGTGATCGGCCACCCGGTGGATCTGCAATACCTGCCGCTCAGCGTGCACATCGCCGAGATGGCCGCGCAGCTCAAGACGGCCGGCGTGCTCGTCGACGACCCGGTCTTCGCCGAAGAACACCTCGACGCGATCATCGTGCACCACGACGCCCGGCTGCTCGACGCGCTGCGCCGGCAGACCCTCGCCCCGCTCGCCGGGCTCGCGCCGGCCGTACGGCAGCGGCTGTGCGAGACCCTCACCTCCTGGCTGCGCCACATGGGCGATCGTCAGGCCGTCGCGGCCGACCTGCACATCCACCCGCAGACCGTGCGGTACCGGATGGCTCAGCTGCATGAGCTGTTCGGACCCGCCCTGGACGACCCGGACAGCCGCGCGCGGATGACCCTCGCCCTCGGCTGGCAGCGCAAGGCCGGCTAGCCATCGGGCGGGAGGGGGCGCGCGGGTTCGCGAGCGCGGTCGATGACTCCTACCGGCCGGTCGCCCGGTGCGCCGCCGGTGCGCGGAGCCGTCGGTGCTCCGTCCCCGCCGGTCGATTGCGACAGCTCCGCGAACGCCGCACCCACCGCGGCGGCCAGCGCCGCCGCGTCCGGCACCAGCACCGGGTCCACGCAAACGCCCACGAACACGGCGCCGTCCCAGCCGAGCGCGCCGACCGCGAGCGGGGCGCGCGGAGCGAGCGGCAGGAACGGGTAAACGCCGATGATCGGCGCACCGGCGAGGCTCAATGCGTACTGCGGGCCTGGCACGTTCGACACGATCGCCTGGAAGAACGCCCCGCCGTAGACGGTCCGCGCGAACCAGGCGTGCACCGGCACCGGCATCAGGCCGCCCACGTGGCGCATGACGAACGTCGACGCCAGCGCGCGCGTACCGGTGTGCAGGACGCGGCTGCGGCGGGCCACCTCGGCCAGCCGCTCCGGCTCGGCGAGCGGGCCCAACGGCACGTTGGTCATGACACCCGCGGTCAGGTTGCCCTCGGCGGCCCTACCCGGTTTGCGGACCATGAGCGGCACCGATACCCGCAACGCCGCCGGTCCGTCCGGGGCGGTCGCGCCCAGGGCGTGACGTAGGCCGCCCGCGACGCTCGCGAGCAGGACATCGCTCACCCGGGCGCCGTAGTGTCGGGCGACCGCTCGCACCTCGTCAAGCGGCAGGGTCACGGTGCCGAAGCCGCGAACGGCGCTGTCGCCCGCCGGCAACCGCAATGACGGGCGGCCGTCGGTGGCGAGCTGAGCTAGCCCGATGCCGGTGGCCAGCAGCCGGCGCGCCGTGCCCAGCCGGTCCCGCCCGCGCCTACGCGCCGGGGCTCCCGGCCCGTGGCTACGCGGCGGGGCATCCGAACCGCTCGGGGCCGGGACGACCGGCTCCAGCATGGTCATCGCCTGCGCCAGCGTGCCGAGACCGTCCGCGATCACGTGATGCACGATGAGGATCGCGGCCGCACGATCAGGAGCGACGCCCCGTACCGCCACAAACCGCCAGAGCGGCCGGTCGCGGGGCAGTGCGGTCGCGGCCAGCTCGGCGACCAGCGCATCCAGCGCCGACATTCCGACCGGCCGGCCGTCCGGCCCGCTCAGATCGCGCTCCGGCACGTGCCAGTCCCAGTCGATGTCGGCATGGTCCACCCAGTGTGGTCGTCGCCAACGGGACGGCCCGGACAGCCGCTGCCGGAATCGGGGCAGCTCGTCGATGTGCGCGCGTACCGTCGCGGCCAGCCGGTCCCGGCTGAACGGCGCCGCCGACGTGTCCAGCACGAGCAGACCACCGAGCTGCTGTGCCGCGACTGGCGACTCGACGTGCAGGAAGAATGCGTCGGCCGCCGGCACCCGCGGACGCCGGTCGGTCGGAACCCGTCGCAACGCCGCGGCGGACAGCCACGCCGCCAGCGCGCCGCCCACCGCGTCGACCAGATAGTGGTTTGCCGTCGCCATGACCACGAACAGGGTAGCGAGTACGTGTACCGCGCTGGACGCCTGGATCGGCCGGGCACTGGACAGCCTGGCCAGAACCACGCTGACCCACACCGCCCAGGCGACGTGCAGCGACGGCATCGCGGCCACCTGGTTGGCGTGCGCCACCAGCGGCGAGCCCCACGAGCCCCAGGTCTGGCCCAGCCGTACGGTGTCCACGAAGCCCAGGTCCGGCAGCAGCCGCGGCGGGGCCACCGGGAACACCGCGAAGCAGCCGATGCCGATCAGGTTGACCAACACGAACGTCCACCGCGCCCAGCGGTACTCGGCCGGGCGGCGCAGATACAGCCAGGCGAGCAACCCGAACGCCGCCACGACGTAGGTGCTCGCGTACTCGTAGTTGGCGATCGTCTCGAGGGTCGTGTGCGGGGCGAGCCAGCGGTTCAGCGCCAGCTCGATGTCCAGGTGCAGCCACTGTTCCGCGGCGAACAGCCACCGCCCGTTCCGGCCGGCCTCCGCCTGCCTGCGCCGGTTGTCGTTGGCGACCACGCTGTACAGCGCGAATATTGCGAGGACAAGCAGCAACTCGGGGACGATCCGTGGCCGGTCCCGGTCGCCCCCGTCGATCCCGGACACCTCCAACGTCACCCTAGTCTTCTAGCACGACACCTCGCGGACAGCCCGCCTTCACCGTGCCGGAAGATCAACCAATCATCGCGGGAGCCCGCAACCGCAGCGTGACGCCCGGTATCCGATGCATCGCTCGCCAGCCCCACACGGCGCAGATCACGACCGTAACGGCCGTGAGCAGGCCGCTGAACACGCCACGTGACAGCAGGCCGACGTCGAATCCCCAGTGCAGCAAAACCAGGCTCATGCCCACGTCGAGCAGTCGGGACGTCCCCCACAGCACGGCCACCTGGGTGAACACCCGCCGGGTGCCGCGCCGGTGGAACAAATGCGGAGGCAGCTTCACGAAGTCACGCGCGAGCCGGATCGTGACCGGACGCCCGATGGCCGCGCTGCCCAGGAACAGCAGCGCCATGAACGCCGAGCCGATCACCGGCTGCACGAGGTACACCAGTGCGCTGGACAGCACCAGCGCCACGCACGCCCGGCCGCACAGCATGCCGACGCACAGCAGCAGCGTGCCCGGCATGTGCCAGCCGGCGATCCACCGGATGCCCACGGTCAGCACGCACCAGCCGAGTACGGCGGACAGACCCGCGATCAGACCCACGGTGTGCAGCAGCACGAAGAGTAGCGCCGTCGGCACCAGCACGGTCTCGACAAAGAGTCGCGCGGCGCGGATGAGCGCCGGCCGTAACTCGCCGACTTCGATCACCACATGATGTTCGGTGCCGGACTTGGCCGGTCCCGCGGCAGGCAGGGCCGGCGAGTTCGACGAAAAAACCATCAGTGTCCTCAGGAAGGCGGTCAGGACGACGCCGATCCGGCCGGATTGGCGCGAGTCACCTGCGTGCTGTAGGCAACCTCCGGATGAATGTTCCCCGAGTTGGCCAGCGCAATGGTGCCGGCCAGCAACAACGCTCCCGAGCCGGCAAGTGCGGCCAGTTCGCCCGGGCTGCCCGGTGGCATGACGTGGAACGCTAGCACCCCCGCTAAATACCCCGCGATCGGGTTGGTAATCGTCATCGCGGCGACCGCGGCCGGGAGCGAGCCCACCGCGAACGCACCCTGCTCGAGCAGCAGCCCGATGAAGGTCACCAGGGCCAGCGTATACCCCGGCCAGTCGACCGACGTGGCAACCACGCCGCGATTGACCAGGTCGTCCAGCGTCAGCTTGATCAGAACCGCGGTCAGCGCGAAGCAGAGGCCCGCGGCGACGGCCATCAGAGTCGCCTGCACCAACGGTGGGCGTCCGCGCCCCAGCGTGACGAGCATGTAGATCAGGACCGCCGCCAGCACCAGGGCGAGGAGGACGCGGCGCCGGTCGGCCTCGCCGGACGACGGCACGACCCCGCGTACGGCAAGGAAGACCACCAGGCCACCGGTGATGGCACCGGCGCCCAACCAGTCCAACAGCGTCGGCCAGCGCCGGTTCCACGCGGTCGCCAGCAGCAGCGCGAACAGCAACTGGCTCACCAGCAACGGCTGCACCAGCGCCACCGAGCCGACGTGCAGCGCCAGCGCCTGCACGAAGAAGCCGAGCAGGTTGGTCAGCCAACCGGCCAACCACATCGGGTTGCGGACCAGTTTGCGGATAAGGGCGAGCAGCGCCGCGGGGACGGACCGGCGGCGCGGCAGCGACGAGCTCCGCGCAGCGTTGGCGGTCCGGTTGGCGGCCCGCTGCTGCAGCACGGCGGACGCCGCGAACAGGAACCCGGCGAAAAGGCCGAGAGGTACGGCTAGCAGCACGGCCGGTCCCTGGCGTAGACAACGGCGGCGGTCACGGAGCGCACCTCGCGCTCCGGATCGGCGTCATGCGGACCCGCCGAAGCGGGCACCCAACCGGCGGTATACGCCCGGCAGCACGCCACGTACGGCGACCGGCAGGCGCAGCCAACCCGGCGCGTACCCGTCGGCCCGATCGTTTTCGATCATTGCCACCAGTGTGCCCGCGACCGTCTCGGCGGTCATCGGGCGCGGCCTTTCGCGCTGGTACGGGCGGCCACGGCGCTCGAAGAAAGCGGTCTGCACCACCCCGGGCACCAGCACCCCCACCCGCACGCCGGTCCCGGCCAACTCGAGGCGAAGGCTTTCGGCGAACACGTCGAGGCCGCCCTTGGTCGCCGAGTACACCGACTCCCCCGCGACACCCAGCCGGCCAGCGATGGACGAAACGAACATCAGGTACCCGGTGCGTCGCTCCCCCATCTGTGGCAGCAACGCCCTGGTCAGGGCGATGGGTGCGGTCAAATTGACCATCACGAGCCGGTCGACGTCCCCGGCCGCCATGCCGGCCAGCGGGCCTGCCCAGCCGATCCCGGCGTTGTTGACCACGATGTCCACCCGGCCGGCCGCGGCGAGCGCAGCCTCCGCGAGCCGGCCGCCGGCATCGGGGCTGGCCAGGTCCGCGACGAGCGGCACCGCGCCGATCTTCCCGGCCAGTTCGGTGAGCCGGGCGGCGTCGCGCCCGTGCGCGAGCACCCGCGCACCGGCCGCCGCGAGCCGGACGGCGCTGGCCCGCCCGATGCCCGACGACGCTCCGGTAACCAACGCGACCGCGCCCCTCAACCGCATGGCGCCCACGATTCCACAGGCGTCTTGGTTGCGACCGAGCGTTGTGGCGTCGGTCGCACCGCGATCCCCCGCACATCACGTCGCTGGTAGAGAGTGGCGTAGCCGACGCCGGCTACGCGAGCAGAGCCGATCGACATAT
>DASYTU010000189.1:0-14121 GCA_036001925.1 Actinoplanes sp. | reverse complement strand
TATTGACAATCGCGGATATCGGCGTACTTCTATTAGCAGCACTTTTGACAACGTTGTCAAAGATGTCTGCCAGTTAGCGGGCGCGGTCCGCCAACGCGCCCGGCCCGGATGATCCGCCGCGCCCGGCGGACGCCAGAACGGACGGCGCCGATGTCCCGAATCCCTACTCCCCTTCGCACACTGCTGGCCGGGGCCGCGACGGTAGCTCTCACCGCCGCGGTCCTGTCGGTGACGGAGTCTCCAGCTGCCGCCGCCGACCTGAACCTGACGTCCTACGTCAACCCGTTCGTCGGTACCGACGACAGCAACTCCCCCAACCCCGTCGGCGGCGGCGCCGGCGGCAGCACGTTCCCCGGCGCCACCGTGCCGTTCGGGATGGTGCAGTTCTCCCCGGACACGCCCACCGGATCGCCGTCGGGCTACCGCGACCGCGACCGGACGATCGAGTCGTTCAGCCTCACCCACTTCAACGGCGCCGGCTGCCCGAACAACGAGGACCTGCCGATCCTGCCGATCACCGGAGGCATCGGCTCGTCGCCCGGCTCCAGCTGGACCAGCTACGCGTCCGGATACACCAAGTCCAACGAGAGCGCCGTCCCCGGCTACTACAAGAACCGGCTCGACAAGTACGGGATCAACGCCGAACTGAGCGCGACCACCCGTACCGGCGCGCTGCGGTTGACCTACCCGGCCACGAACACCGCGCGGGTGCTCATCAACGCGAGCCGCTCCGCCACCGGCGACCGCGCCGGCAACGTCACGATCACCGGGAACCGGGTCTGGGGTGAGCACACCGCCGGCGGGTTCTGCGGCGGCCGTACGTTCAAGATGTACTACTCGATCCTCTTCGACCGGAACCCGACCGGGTTCGGTACGTTCAACGGCGGCACCGTCTCGGCCGGCTCGTCGTCGACCAGCGGGACCAGCGTCGGCGCCTACGTCACGTTCGACACCACGTCGAACGCCACGATCAACGCCACGATCGGCATCTCGTTCGTCAGCGTCGCCAACGCCCAGAACAACGCGACCGACGAGGCGGGCGCGTTCGACACGATCCGGGCCAACGCGAACGCGGCCTGGAACAGCGCGCTCAACCGCGTCCAGGCCACCGGCGGTAGCGGCACGGACCTGCAGAAGTTCTACACGGCGCTGTACCACGTGTTCCAGAACCCGAACGTCGCCAGCGACACCAACGGGCAGTACATGGGCTTCGACGGCGCCGTGCACACGTCCAGCTTCCCGATCTACCAGAACTACTCCGGGTGGGACATCTACCGGTCCTGGGCGTCGCTGATGGGGCTCATCGCACCGGATGTCATGACCGACATCGTCAAGTCGATGATCCTCGACGGGCAGCAGGGCGGCCTGCTACCGAAGTGGTCGCACCAGTCCGTCGAGGACTTCGTGATGCCGGGCGACCCGGGGCCCATCATCGTGGCCAGCGCGTACGCGTTCGGAGTCCGCAACTTCGACACGGCGGCGGCGCTGGCGCTGATGAAGAAGAGCGCTACCGGCGGCTCCACCCAGGGTGTCGTGCTGCGCGGCAACGAGGGCGTCTACGAGTCGACGCACTTCATCCCCGGCAACCCGTCGGAGACCCTGGAGTACGCGTCGTCGGACTTCGCGATCGCCAACTTCGCCAAGGCGCTCGGCGACACCGCAGGCGCCGCCACGTACAGCGCGCACTCGCAGTACTGGCGCGCCCTGTTCAACGGCGAGTCGGCGTACATCCACCCGCGCAACGGCGACGGATCGTTCACGTGGCCGCTCAACCCCGCGACGGAGAGCCCGTACGTGGAGGGCAACGCGTCCCAGTACACGTGGATGGTGCCGCACAACCTCGCCGCGCTGATCACGCTCATGGGCGGCCCGAAGACCGCGGTGCAGCGCCTCGACCACCACTTCACCGAGATCAACGGCGGCCTGGTCCGGCCGTACTTCTACATCGGCAACGAGCCCGAGCACAACGTGCCGTGGACGTACAACTTCGCCCGCCAGCCGGCCGGCGCCAGTTCGGCGGTCCGGCGCGTGATGGCCGAGTCGTTCACCACCGGGGCCGGCGGCCTGCCTGGCAACGACGACCTCGGCGCCACCTCCGCCTGGTACGTCTGGGCCGCGCTCGGCCTCTACCCGGTGACCCCGGGCGCGGACACGCTGGCAGCGCACGGCGCGCTGTTCCCGTCCGTGCTCATCCAGCGGCCCAACGGCAACATCACCATCAACGGCGGCAGCGCGAGCAACCAGTACGTGCAGTCGCTGGCCGTCAACGGCACCACGACCAGCCACAACTATCTGCGCTACGGCGATATCGGCAGCGGGGCCACGGTCACGTTCACGATGGGCAGCAGCCCGAGCTCGTGGGGCACCGGCGCTTCCGACGTACCCCCGAGCTTCGCCGACGGGGCGACGCAGCCGCCGGCGGAACCGGATCTCGGACCGGATCTGGCCTTGAACAAGCCGGTCACCGCGTCCACGGCCTGTGCCAGCTCGGAGACCGGCGACAAAGCGGTCGACGGCCAGATCCGCGGCAACAGCAAGTGGTGCTCGGGCATCGCGCCGCCGGTCCTGACGGTCGACCTCGGGTCGGCGCAGACGGTGTCGTCGTTCATCGTCAAGCACGCCGGGCTGGGTGGCGAGCAGACCAACTGGAACACCGGCGCGTTCACGATCTCCACCAGCACCGACAACGTGAACTTCAGCCAGGCGGTGTCGGTGACCGGGTCGCGGGCGAGCCGGACCTACAGCCCGATCCCACCGCGCACGGCCCGCTGGGTGCGCCTGACGGCCGCGACGCCGACCAACGACGGCGGCACGGCGGCGCGCATCTACGAGGTCGAGGTGTACGGCAGCAGCAACGCGCCCACCAATCTGGCCCTGCGCAAGACGGCCACGTCCGACTCGTCCTGCGGCGCCGCCGAAGGGCCGGACAAGGCGGTCAACGGCAGCATCCTGGCCGGATGGAGCGACAAGTGGTGCTCGCTGGGCGCCAACAAGTGGCTGCAGGTCGAACTGGGTTCCCGCCAGCACATCGGTTCCGTGCTGATCCGGCACGCGGGCGCCGGGGGCGAGTATCCATCGTGGAACACTCGCGACTTCGATCTGCAGACGTCCGACGACGCCGGGACGTGGACCACGCGGGCGCAGGTGCGCGGTAACACCGCCGACTCCACCAACACGGCGATCAATGTGGACGCGCGCTACGTGCGGCTCGTCGTGCTCACGCCGGCGCAGGACGGCAACAACGCGACGCGAATCTACGAGATGGAGGTACGCGGCTAGATGACACCCGGGTGGGCCTCGGGTCCCGCAGGCCCACCCGGGGCCCTCTCACACCGACGGGGCCGACTCCTTGCGGATCTTGGACGAACCGGTGCCCACCGACCAGCCCTGGACCCACTTGGCGGCGCTGTCCTTCTTGGTCCGGTCGGCGAGGTGGTACCAGTCCATCCTGCACCGCGACGTGGTGACGTCGAGGACGCCGTACCCGTGGCCGTCCAGCTCGGTCCACTTCACGTGCGGGTTCGTCGCCCGCACCAGCGACGCGGCGAGCAGGCTGAGCGGGCCGCCGGGCGGGGTGTGCAGGAAGTCGTTGACGTTGTCGCTGGTCACCGAGGGGACCACGAACTCGGCCGCGGCCGGGTTGAACTCGCCGGTGTCGCGGGTGGTCAGCTCGTTCGCCCAGGACGTGTGGATGTCGCCGGTGATGAACACGACGTCCTTGGTCTGGTGCGCGCGCAGCGTGTCGACGAGACGCTCCCGGTCGGCGTTGTAGCCGTCCCACTGGTCGCCGTTGAGCGCGTACCCGTTGGCCGGCACCCCCAGCAGCTCGCCCAGTGGTCCGAGCAGCCACGCCGGCAGCGTGCCCACGTCGAGCCGGGAGATCATCACCGGGTTCCCGACGATCTTCCACTTCGCGGTGGAGCCGACCAGGCCGTCGATCAGCCACTGCAGCTGGTCGGTGCCGGCGATCGTACGGTCGGGATCGTCGACGTGCGCGCCGGTGGTCTGCTGCGACCGGTAGGTACGCAGGTCCAGCATGGACAGCTCGATCAGGTTGCCGTAGCGCAGCCGCCGGTAGATGTGGCCGTCGGTGGCGAGCCGGACCGGCATCCACTCCGCGTACGCCTGCCGGGAGGCGGCGACCCGCGCGCCGAAGTCGCCCTCGGTGGCCGGGGTGTGGTTCTCCGCCCCGCCGCTCCACATGTCGTTGGCCACCTCGTGGTCGTCCCACGTGATGATCCACGGTACGGACGCGTGCAGCGCCTGCAGGTCGGGGTCCGTCTTGTAGAGCGCGTGCCGGGTCCGGTAGTCGGCCAGCGTGATGGTCTCGTTCGCGGGCTGGGTCTTGCGGACCACCGTGCCGCCGGCGTCGAACTCGCCGGTGCCGTACTCGTAGATGTAGTCGCCCAGGTGCACGACCACGTTGAGGTCCCCGCGCTCGGCCAGGTGCCGGTACGCGGCGAAGTAGCCGGCCTCCCAGTTCGCGCAGCTCACCACGCCCATTCGCAGCCGGGTTATGGCGGCGTCGTCGGCGGGGGCGGTCATCGTGCGGCCGACCGGCGACCACTGCCCGGAGAGGCCGAACCGGTACCAGTAGGTCGTGGCCGGCGTCAGCCCGCTGACGTCGACCTTGACCGTGTGGTCGCGTTCGGGGCCGGTGCTGACACTGCCGGATTGGACGACCGCGGTGAAGGACGCGTCGGCGGCGATCTGCCAGTCGACCGTCACGGTCGGTCCAGCGCCGGACGCGGGGGTGGACTCGGGCGTCGGCGTCACGCGGGTCCAGAGCAGGATGCCGCCGGGCAGCGGGTCGCCGGACGCGACGCCGTGCTGGAAGACGGTGCTCGCGGCGGACGCGACGCCGGTCAGGGTCGCGGCCGCGACGACACCGGCGCCGGCGGTCAGGCCGGCGAGACGCAGGACGGTACGGCGGTCGACCGCGCTTCCGGCGGGTGGGGTGAGAGTCATGGCGTTCTATCTAGCAGAACTCGCCGGTAACGTGACCTTCGGCGCACGGATATTCTTGTCGACTTCACCGTCAGGGCAGGTATTGCTCCTCAATCCTGGTGATCTGGCCGTGCTTGACGGTGAGCCAGAATGGGTCGTGCCAGAGGTGCTTGCCGCCCTTTTCGGAAGCGAAGTAGGCGGGGAGAGCAGCGAGGGTGGTCTCCTTCGACTTGAGGGTGCCGCTGCTCAGGTCGACGATCGTGATCGTGGCGGCGTCGGCAATCGGCAGGGTACGCACCAGCGGGTTGTTGTTCACGATCATGTAGTCGTTGGGCGGCCCATCGGTCTCGCCGGGGTTCTCCTTGAGATAGGCCTCCTTCGCGGCTTCGCCGGTGAGGAAGTCGATCTTATCGAAGGTGAGCGTCCTCTTCCCGACGTCGAGGCCGGTCAAGAACGCAGCGTGCCGTCCGTCGGCGAGCACCGGTGGGGAGGCGGGGACGGGGACGGCCGATGACGTAGGGGCGGAGGTCTTCGGCGCCTCCGGACCGCCGGATGCGCTGGCCACCGCGCCACCCGGCGGGGGGGACGCGGCGCCGTTGCCGTTGTCGCAGCCGCCCACACCGAGCGCGACGATTGCCGCCAGCGAGATGAGACCCCAGCGCCAGCGGGGCTGGACGATGCCTCGCGCCACGAATTCTGTTCCTAGCACCGTCGCACTGCTCCTCGTCGTGCCGGCGTTGCCGCCGACGCTGCCTATGCCGACCACCTGGCGTGATGACCCTCGTACGGTGTGCTGAATGTAGTGGTCGACGTCAAGTCACTGAGGCCGGACGGAGGCGCCGGCGCGGGCCACGATCTCCTGTAGCGCGGCGACATGCCGCTCGAACGCAACCCGTCCGACGCTGTTGAGTCGTGCCGAGGTCCGCGGCCGTTTGCCGATGAAGCTCTTGCGGATCTCGACGTACCCCGCGTCTTCCAGCGTGGTGAGCTGCTTGGACAGCGCCGAGTCGGACAGCCCGACGCTGTCGCGGATGAACTTGAAGTCCGCCCATTCCGTGGCTGCGAGCAGCGAGACGATCGACAGCCGGGTGGGCGCGTGGATGAGTTCGTCGAACCGCGGCTCGATCATCGTTGGCTGCCCGCGCGTTTGGCCAGCATGATGCGTTGCAAGAACCGCGTCAGCCACGGTCCGCTAAGGACCATGAGGATGGCACCCACGAGTACGCCGAGCGTGGCGGGATAGCGCACCCCCGCGGCCTGGAGCGCGAACGCGGTTGGCAGTGACACGGCCAGCACCGTTGCGACGAAGCCGAGGATCGCCAGGACCCCGATCGGGCCGAGCAGGTCGTTGCGTAGCTGGGTGCGCCGCATGCCGCCGATCACGACCCGGGCGGTAGCGGTCAGGACTCCGATCACGAACAGGCTCGTACCGATGGCGATCGCGAGTGGCCGGTGCGAGTCGATCGCGGCCGAGAAGCCGACCATCAGCCCCGCGATGGCCCACCAGTACCACGCGGGGATGTTCGCGAGTTTGATGACCTGCTCCTGTCGTTGCCTGATCTCGGTCAGGGCTCGGGCGGCTTCGTCCGGCCGCAGGTCCTCGGGCATGGCGTCCTCCTCGCCCCTCGGAAAGTACTTGCCTACTAGGAAAGTAGCGGATCGCTTTCCTAGTAGGCAAGTACTTTCTCGAACGGTCAGCTCACGACGACCTGCACGGAGAACGCCTGCAGCGAGTGGCACGTGTTCGTACCCGTCGGGCAGTTGGCGTGGGCCGAGCTCAGCGAGGCCTTGCCGGCGCGCACGGCGGTGAACCGCTGCGGGCCGTCGGCCTTGAGTGCGTCGCCGTGGATCTGCGGCGAGCGCCAGCCGGCGCCGGTCAGGGCGAGCGTGAGGACGCCGCCCGCGGTGAGGCAGACGGTGCCGCCGTTGTCGGCGGGCGTGACGGTGACCGCCGGGCCAGGGGCGGCGCAGCCGCGCGGCGTCGGCCCGGCGGCGCGGCCCGCGGCGGGATCGGCCGGGGACGCGCTCGGGGCGGGTTTGGCGGTGCCGCAGCCGGCCAGGACGATCACCATGGCCAGGCCGGCGAGGGTGCGACGGCGCATAGGGCTCTTTCCCAAGAAGGCGGCCCGGCCCTCATGGACCGGGCCGCTCACGACCTCAGCTGACGGCGAGCGACGTGTCGTCGACGAGGAACGAGGTCTGCAGGCTCGAATCCTCGACGCCGGTGAACGTCACGGTGACGGTCTGACCCGCGAACGCGGACAGATCGAACGACTTCAGCGTGTACGCGGTCTTGTTCAAGTTGCTGTACGTGGCCAGCGTGGTCGAGCCCGCCTTGACGGTCAGCTTGTCGTACGCGATCGAGCTGGTGGTCTCGGCCGAGTTGATGCTCAGGTAGAACGACAGCGTGGCCGTGGTGCAGGTGCTCGGAATGCTGACCGACTGCGAGAGCGTGTCGGTGTGGGTCTGGCCATAGCCGTCCAGCCAGGCGAAATGCGTGCCGCTGTGCGGGACGTCGGAGCCCTGGGCGGTCGAGATGACGCCGGCGGTGGCGGTCCACGGCGCAGTACCGGACTCGAAGCCGGGGTTGCCGAGCAGCTGCGCCGCGGTGCAGCCGCCACCGCCGCCGGTCGGCGAGATGGTCCAGGTGAAGCTCGTACTGCCCGAGGACCCGCCGCTGGTCGCGGTGGCGGTCACCGGGTAGGTGCCGGCCGCGGTCGGCGTACCGCTGATGACACCGGTCGAGGCGTTCAGGGCCAGTCCCGGCGGCAGGCCGGTCGCCGACCAGGTGTAGGAACCGGTGCCGCCGCTCGCGGAGAGCGTCAGGCTGGTGGCGGTGCCGACGGTGCCGGTCTGGTTACCCGGGTTGGCGACCGTGACGGAGCCCGAACCGCCGCCGGAGGCGAACGCGGCCGCGCCGTTCGGCGTGCCGAGCCCGGTCGGGCCGTCCCAGCCGGTGCCCGACGTGCACATCGGCGCGCCGCAACCGCCGTTGTTGCCGGCCGCCACGTCGAACAGGTTGCCCGGGTGGGCGTACGGGTAGGACGCCGGGTAGTCGGAGGCGCCGAGGGTGCCGGCGAGGGCGTAGACCGCCGCGATGATCGGCGCGGAGGCGCTGGTGCCACCGTAGACGGACCAGCCGGACGCGCCGTACGTCTGGTAGACGGCCACGCCGGTAGCCGGGTCGGCAACCGCCGAGACGTCGGCCTCGGCGCGCCGGGAGCAGTTGGTGGTGACGGTCTGCCATGTCGGCTTGGTGTCGTACGCGGAGCAGCCGGAGCCGGCGCCGGACCAGGCCTTCTCGGTCCACCCGCGAGCCGTGCCGGTGGCCCGGGTCAGCGAGGTGCCGCCGACCGCGGTGACGTAGCGCGACGTCGCCGGGAACTCGGCGCCGGTGCCGTCGTCGCCCGAGCTGACCGTGATCGCGACGCCCGGGTGGTTCAGGTACTGCGAGTCGATGCTGGTCTGGCTGCTGCTCTCGCCACCGCCCCAGCTGTTCGAGACGTATTTGGCGCCGAGCGAGACGGCCGTGTTGATCGCGCCGAACAGCGAGGAGTCGTTGGGCGAGCTGGCCTCGACGAGCAGGATGTGGCAGCTCGGGCAGGCCGCGGAGACCATGTCGACGTCGAGCGAGATCTCGCCGGCCCAGCCGGTGTCGGGGCTGGGCAACGGGGACGACTGGCCGTTGCCGTTGACCTTGCGGAAGCAGCCGTTGGCTGTGGTGCAGGGAGGCAGGCCGTACTGGGTGCGGTAGGTGGCGAGGTCCGACTCGGCGTTCGGGTCGTCGTACGCGTCGACGATCGCGACGGTGGCGCCGGAGCCGCCGGAGCCGAGCTTGTACGCGCTGGCCAGGTCACTGGGTCCGAGGCCGGACGGGGTGGCGTTCGGCGCGAGGGCCTTGGCGCTCTTCAGGTCGGTGCGGCGCAGCGCGAAGCAGCGCATCACACCGGGCGTGCTGACATCGGCGCAGGACGGCGTCACGGAGACGGCGGCTGCCTGTGCCGGCAGCGCCGTCGCGGTGAGCGTGCCGGCGACCAGCGCGAGCGCCGCCAGCACGGGGCCAAGTAGGCGTTTCATCGATGGGGACTCCTCATCCACGGATGGCCGACCCGGGCTCGTGGCCGGGTCACGCATACATGAACGGCGATGTCCCACCGGAACGCCACGAACAACCCACACAACGACCGGACACCGCGTCGAAACTTGATCACCAGTGACAATCGTCGATACTGGGACGTCGATGTTGGGAATCCGCAGCAGAACGTCCTGGGAGGCCGCCGTGACGCCGCAGGATTGGCGTGACTCGTTCGGGGGACGGCTCACCCATTTCCGGCACCAGGCCAGGCTCACCCAGGAGCAGCTCGCGGACCGGTCCGGGCTGAGCGTGCGAGCGATCAGCAGTCTGGAATGCGGGGCGCGGCACCCGCGCCGGCTGACCGTCGAGCGGCTCGCCACCGGCCTGGGCCTCGCACCGCTGGAACGCCGCCAGCTGGTCGACGCGGCCGTGGCGGAGCGCTTCGTCGCCGTCGACCATCCCCGGCCGCCGTTACCGCCGCTGGTCGGCCGGGAGCATGAGATCAGCGAGCTACGGGCGCACGTGCGTGGCAACGGACCGCCGCTGCTGCTCTACGTGGGCGAGCCCGGGATCGGCAAGTCGCGGCTGCTTCTCGAGGTCCGGCAGCTGGCCGCGGGGGCGGGCGCGCCGATCCTGAGTGGCGCGTGCCGGCGCGGCAGCGACCCGTACGCGCCGATCGTCGACGCGCTGGCCCGGCATGCCCGCCTGCTGCCGCATTCGGCGCTGGCGGCCCTGGTCAAGGACGAGCCGGGCCTGCTTGCGCTACTGCCCGAGCTCGCCGCGCTGCGGCCCGGCGAGGCGCTGCCCGTCCCGGCGCCCGAGCACCACCGCAGGCTCGCGTTCGACGCGGCACTGCGGCTGTTCGAGGACGCCGCGCGGGCTACCGGGCGGGTCGTGCTGCTGCTCGACGACATGCAATGGGCCGAGCCGGCCGCCGCGGACATGCTCGCGCATCTGGTGGAGCGGATGGGTCCACGACTGCGGGCGGTGGCCACGGCGCGGGCCGGCGATCTGCCGCTGCACAGCCGGCTCGCGCAATGCGTCGGCGATCTCGCCCGGGTCGGCCTGGTCGGCCATCGCGTCCTGGGGCCGCTCTCCGAGGCGGCGTCCCTGCTGCTGGTCGCCCGGCGCGACGTCGTGCGCCGCGCGGGCGGCCTGCCGCTGTTCCTGACCGAGCTGGCGGCCTCGCCGGACGAGATCCCGCACCATTTGCGGGTGGCGATCCGGCATCAGCTGGCCGATCTACCGCAGGACACCCGGGATCTGCTGCAGCGCGTCGCCACCGGCCCGCTCGCCGCGCCCGTCGAGCGCCTGATGCGCGGCCAGGACACCGCCGCGCAGGTCCTGGGCGCGCTGGAGCCCGCGATCCGGCGACACATCCTGGACGACACGGCCAGCGGATTCCGCTTCCGGTACCCGTTGTTCCGCGAGGTGTTGCTGGCCGACCTCGGCCCGACCCGGCGCAGGCTGCTGCGCCACGCCGTGGCGGTGCTCGCCACGGCCCGGCACCTGGGCCGGGTCAAGCTGACCTGAGGCCGACCACCCCGATCAGGTCGAGATCGCGTCGATGAGGTCGCCGACCGGCCGGTCCGGCAACGCCCGGGCCACGTCGGCGACGGCGACGATGCCGACCAGCTGGTGGCCGTCGATCACCGGCAGCCGCCGCACCTTGTACTGGGCCATGGTGCGCAGGACCTCGGCGACGTCGTCGTCCGCGCCTACGGTGATGGGCTTGCCCTCCCCGAGCTCGCCGGCGGTCACCTCGGCGGGGTTGCGGCCGTGGGCGATCGCCTTCACGACGATGTCGCGGTCGGTGACCATCCCCTTGAGGCGGTTGTCGTCGCCACAGATCGGCAGCGAGCCGACGTTCAGGTCGGCCATCTTCCGGGCGGCGTCGACCAGGGACTCCTTCTCGCCGATGCAGGTCACATCCGGAGTCATGATGTCGCGGGCGGTTGGCATGGTGGCACTCCCTTCACTCGGTCTATCGACATCCGTACCCCCGCTAGACCGTCGCAATCGTGTAGGCCACCTCGTCGACGATCTCCCGGGCCAGGAAGCCGATGCGGCCGTACCGCGGGGTCAGGCGCTGGCCGCTGACCGCGTGGGCGTAGGCGCCCCAGCAGGCCGCCTGGGCCGGGTCCGCGCCGCGGCCGAGCAGGCCCGCCACGATCCCGGCCAGCACGTCGCCGCTGCCGGACGTGCCCAGCCCGGCGTTGCCGCTCTCCTCCCGCCAGCTCCGTCCGTCCGGCGCGGCGATGTGGCCGTACAGCGAGACGACGGCATGGTGGCGCTCGGACAGGGTCTTGGCCGCGGCGGCCAGGTCGTCTCCGGGATCCTCGCCGAGCAGATAGGCGGCCTCGGTGACGTTCGGCGTGAGGACGACCCGCTGCGGGCGGCCGGCGAGCAGGCTGTGGTCCTTGCTCAGCGCGCCGAGCGCGTAGGCGTCGAGCACGACCGCTGCCTCCTTGTCCGCCGCGTCCAGCACCTTGCGCATCAGCGTCGCCGTCTCGTCGACGTCGTCGAGGCGGGCCCGATCGCGATCACGTCGGCCTTGCTGGCCAGGTCCAGCAGTGCCGCCGGCACCTCGCCGTGGCGCTCGGGCAGGTCTACGACCTTCGCTTCCGGTACGGCGACGCTCAACGCGGCCGCGGTCGACGACTCGACCGCGAGCTGCAGCCGTCCGGCTCCCGCTCGTAGCGCGGCGACGCCGGCGAGCAGGACCGCGCCCGGATTGAACCGGGAGCCGCCGGCGACCAGCACTGTGCCGCGTGAGTCCTTGCTGCCCTGCCGATCCGGTAACGGCCACTCCCGCAGCAGCCGGGCCGTGATGATCTGCTCCTCAGTACGGCTCGGCATGGACGTCCTCCTGCCGGGTCGGCGTCGCACCGTAGCGGTGCAGGTGTTCGACGGAGTTGAACAGCTCCGGGCGGAGCTCCCCCGCCACGCGGCGCCAGCTGCTGATCGAACCGTTCATGATCCTGACGGATTGCGCGATCGCCATCAGCGCGGCCTCGCTGTGCTGCTCGGCCAGATACCGCACGAGCAGCACGACGGCCTCATGCGAAAACAGCAGGATGCGGCCGTCCGGATAGTCCTGGCGCAGCTCCCACAGCAGCGTGCGCAGCCGCAGCACCACGTCCGCCCAGGACTCGCCGCCGGGCGGCCGGTAATAGAACTTGCCGAGGCGTTGCCGGCGCCGGCCCTCGTCCGGCAGCCGGGCGGCCACGCCGCGGCGAGTCAGCAGGTCCAGCACGCCGAGCTCGCGGTCGCGGAGGCGTTCGTCGACGACCGGCTGCAGGCCCGAGCCGGCCAACGCCAGCTCGGCGGTCTGCACGGCGCGGAGGTACGGCGATACCACCGCGACCTCGGGGCGCTCGTCGTCGGGCTGGTCGGCCAGCCACCGGCCGACCGCCGCGGCCTGTTCCCGGCCCAGGTCCGACAGCGGCACGTCGGCGTCGCGTTCGAGGATGTCGATCACGTCGAGGCCGCCGGTCTCGGCGGCCTCGGCGATGACGTTGCCGGTGCTTTGACCGTGCCGGACGACGCCGAGCCACTGCAGTTGCTCCATGACGGCGTGACTACCCGCCGGAGCCGATCACTATCCCGGCGCCGGACGCCGATCCGGTCGGCGTCGAAGTTTCAGGTCAGGGCGGCCGCCCGGCGGGTCTGCGCGGCGAGCACCAACGCCGCGATGCCGGACACGATGCTGAAGAAGCCGAACACTTGGGCGAGCGTCACCG
Organism: Actinoplanes sp.; assembly: GCA_036001925.1. Lineage (GTDB taxonomy): Bacteria > Actinomycetota > Actinomycetes > Mycobacteriales > Micromonosporaceae > Actinoplanes. Next base: position 1,356 of record DASYTU010000189.1, on the reverse strand, counting down.
CGCCCACGTCCGGCCGCGCCACGAGGACGACGCCGAGCGCGATCAAGACCAGGCCGGTGAGCCCGAACAGCGCCCGCTCGCCGGCGGTCTCGCCGCTGCGGAATGCCATGAAGATCTCCACGACCCCGGTGACGAGTGCCCAGAACCCGACCAGCCACACCAGCGCCTGCGCGGTGATGTCGGGCCACACGATCGCGATCACCCCGGCCGCTATGTCGAGGAGGGCCAGGAGCAGCCGCCCGATGACCGGACCGGCGGTCCGGGACGCGAAGGCGCGCATCGCCTCGGCGATGCCCGCGAGGAATGCGAAGACGGCGAAGAGCAGGACGATGGCGCCGATCGTGATGTTCGGCCAGGCGATCGACACGATACCGATGATCAGGGCGAGCACGCCCCTGACGACGAGCGATCCGGTGAGACTGCGCATACCCCGGACGGTACGCGCTAGCCGGCCGTCAGCGCATCGGCCGAGATGACCATAAATGGACGCGCCGGCGGCGTCCTGTGTGGAGGTACGCGCACCGCCCGTTCCACTTTGGCCTCACGACGCCTCCGGAGCCGCGGCGACCGGAAGATCGTCCCCCGACACCCGCACCGGTGTTGGCTCCCGCGGGAGTCCCGGCGCCGGCGCCCGGCCGGGCACCTCTCCGCGGGCCAGCGCGCCCGGGGCGGTATCGCGGCTGATGCCCGCGGCCGCGTACGCGTCGTCCTCGTCGAGCGTCTCCGTCTCGAGCAGCTTGTGCGCCAGCCGGGCGAGCTGTCCCCGATGCTCGCGCAGCAGGCCCAGCGCCTGCGCGTAACAGTCCTCAACGATCTTGCGGACCTCGCTGTCGACAAGCTCCTTCGTGGCCGGTGCGACGCCGTCGAGGCCCAGCGGGGACTCCTGGCCGGGCGGCGGCAACACGGTCACCGGGCCGATGGCCGCCGACATGCCCCAGCGGCCCACCATCTGCCGCGCGATGTTGCTGACCTGGTCGAGGTCGTTCTCGGCACCGGTGGTCATCTCGCCGAACACCACCTCCTCGGCCGCGCGGCCGCCGAGCGCGCCGATGATGCGCCCGCGCAGGTACTTGGCCGAGTAGCCGTACCGGTCGGTCTCGGGACTCTGGAACGTGACGCCGAGCGCCTGGCCACGCGGGATGATCGAGATCTTGCGGACCGGGTCGGCGCCGGGGGTCAGCATGCCGAGCAACGCGTGGCCGGACTCGTGGAAGGCGGTGCGCTCCCTCTCCTCCGAGGTCAGCATGATGCCGCGTACGGTGCCGAGGACGATCTTCTCGAGCGCGTCGGTGAAGTCGTTCGCCTCGACCATCTCGTGCCGGCGCCGGGCCGCGAGCAGCGCGGCCTCGTTGACGA
>DASYTU010000188.1:0-16095 GCA_036001925.1 Actinoplanes sp. | reverse complement strand
TGCTGGGAGAGGTTGCCGGCGGTCAGCTCCAACTGGGTGCGCAGGTAGCCGAACTCCACCCGGCGCGCCTCGTGCGCGATGGTGAGGATGCCCAGGCGGACCCGCTGGTGCACCACGTCGTCGAGCCCGTTGACCGGGTGGGCGGGTCCGGTCGGCTCCGGCGCCGGTCCGTCGGGCGGGGCGCTCATCGGTGCCCCCACGGTCGTTGCGCCAGGGCGAAGCCGAGCCCGCCGAGCAGCAGCACGCTGCCGAGGATGACGAGGTGGGGCAGGACGCCGAACGGTCCGACCAGACCGTACAGGTGGTTGTACGGGTGGGTCAGCCAGTGGGTCGGCGGGTGGTAGTGCACCCACAGTCCCACGGCGGTACCCAAGGCGGCCAGCGCGATGCCGGTGAGCACGTACGGCAGCACCCGGGTGCCCAGTCCCCGTGCCCGGGCGACCAGCAGGTAGCAGCCGGCGATCGCCATGTAGGCCAGCAGCAGCGCCAGCGGCCAGTAGACGAACGCGGCCGTATGCCAGACCTCGCACATCTCGCCGGCCCCCACCGCCCGGCAGTTGACGACCCGGTGGCCGTACCGGTCGACCGGGATCGCCGCGAAGGTCACCGCGGCCAGCACCAGCAGCGGAAACCAGGTCACCCGCTGAGCGAGACGGACCCGGTGCGCCAGGTGACGCGAGTGCGCCAACAGCAGGCGGGGGTCTCCGCGGGCGGGTACCGAATCAGTAGTCATGCAGATAGGTTTGCATGACAAACCGATTGGCGCTAGCGGGGGTGCCGGTAACGCGTATGTCACTGGGTCGCTGAATAGTTGACCTTGGTGTAGGCGGCGGCTTGCAGCGTGAACAGTTCCGCATAGACGCCGGCCGCAGCCATGAGTTCGTGGTGGCTGCCGTGCTCGATGATCCGTCCCCGGTCGAGGACGTAGATGTCGTCGGCGTCGCGGACGGTGTTGTACCGGTGCGAGATGATCAGGACCGTGTGTCCCTGGTAGAGGGTGCGGATGCGGGTGTACAGGTCGTGTTCGGCGCGCGGATCGAGTGAAGCGGTCGGCTCGTCGAGGATGATCAGGGGTGCGTCGCGGATGAACGCCCGGGCCAGCGCGACCCGTTGCCATTGGCCGACGGACAGGTCCCGCCCGCCGTCGTACTCGGGTGACAGGATCGTCTCGTAGCCGGCCGGCATCGCCTGCAAGTAGCGGTGGGCGCCGGCGTGCACGGCGGCCGCCCGCACGGCGTCCGGGTTGTCGATGTGTTCGATGGCGCCAAGGCCGATGTTCTCCCGAGCGGTCAGGTCATAGTGGGCGAAGTCCTGGAAGATCACGGCGATGCGGCGGTGCACCTGTGCGGGCTCGAGGTCGGCCAGGTCGACGCCGTCCCAGGTGATCCGGCCGGCGTCGGGCAGGTAGAGCCGGGACAGGAGCTTGGCCAGGGTGGTCTTGCCGGAGCCGTTCTCCCCGACCAGGGCGATGATCTGGCCAGCTTTGATTTCCAGGGATACGTCGGTCAGGGCGGGGCGGCTGGCGGCGGGGTAGGTAAAGGTGACGCCGTCGACGGCGATCCGGTCGAAGCCTGGCGGGGCGGGCGCGGTGCCGGTGGCGCCGTGGGTGATCGGGGCGGTGGCCAGGAAGGTGGTGAAGTCCTCGACGAACAGGCCGGCTTCGTACATGTCGCCGACGCTGTTGACGGCGGTCATGATCCGTTCGCCGAGGATGAGCAGTGCGCCGGCGGCGGTGGCGGTCTCGGCCAGTTCGAGCCGTCCGGACAGGGCGAGGGCGAGTAGACCGGCGATGCCGGCGCCCAACGCGGCGGTGAGGCCGAGGGTGGCGACGATGGCGATGCGGAACCGCTTGTGGGTGGTCTTGCGCAGCTCGGCCATGTGCTGGTCGTAGAGCACGGTGTGCCGGCCGGTCAGGTACCCGCCAAGGCCGAAGGCGCGGACCTCCTTGGCGGGGTCCTTCTCGGTTAGCAGCCGATACAGGTAGTTGCGGGCGCGGGTGACGGTGGTCATCCGCAGGTGGAAGCCGAACATGGCTTGTCCGGCCTTCATGACCCCGAGCAGTAGCGGCAGTCCGGCGATGAACAGCAGCGGTACCAGCCAGGGCTGGATGGCTAGCAGGGCGATGACGATGCCGGCGATGGATGCGATGGCGCCGATGGTGCCGATCAGCCCGTCGACCATCTGGATCGGGCGGTGTTCGTTGGCGGCGGCACGGACGAGCCGGTCGTGGAAGGCGGGGGTTTCGTAGGCGGACAGTTCCACTCCGGTGGCGACGTCGATGATGGCCTGCTTGGCGTGTCGGGCGGTGGTTTCGGACAGGATCTCGCGGACTTCCCGGCCGGCGGCGGTGACCAGGCCGAGCGCCGCGATGATCGCGACAACGATAAGCAGTTGCGGGGCGACGGCGCCGATCCCGGGGGGCGTGGCCGCCGTGGTGCTGCCGGCAGACAGCACCGACGCGATCAGGTCCCGGCTGAACACCAGGGCTGCGGCCAGACCCAGGCCGTTGATCAATTTTAGGGTGATGCTGGCGACCAGCAGGCGCGGCGCGGCGGCCCACACCAGTCGCACCGCGTCGACGGTGATCCGGGGCAGCAGCAACAGTGACTTGGGCCGCTCGGCCGCTTCCTGCTTGATCTGTTCACACGTCGGGGGTGCTGCGTACGGCGCCTCGTTGTCGGCGGGAGGTTCGGGGTCGGTCACGATCGTCTCCGCAGCTGCTCGGTGTGCCCGGTCAGTCCTCCAGGAGGGTGCCGAAGATGTCGACGCCCAGCTGAAGCATCTGCTTCTTGGTTAGCACAACGCCGGACACGGCCGGATGTTCGTCGAGCCAGGCGTTCGCGTTGGTGTGGCTGGTGAAAACGGGTTCGCCGGAGTAGGGGTCGGTGGAGGCGATAGTGACGTCCCGGCCGAGCATCGGGACGATTCCCAGCGCGTCGACCGCGCACATCGCCGATGCCGTCGGCCCGCCGACGATTGCGACCGCATGGCTGGTCGGTGTGATGGTCACGCCGACGAGCACCTGCGGCGGATACCCAGTCCCCTGGACGATCACGCCAGACCATCCGACAACGGTGCAGAGAAGCGGGCGCGAAGAGCGGCCAACACCCGGGACGGCGTCGGTACGTCCAGCCGGCACGCCTGCCTCGGCGAGGCTCCCTGCGCATCGGTCATGACGTCTACGCCGTCGACCAAGATCGTCGGCGATGGAAAGTCACCGACCCGTTCACAGACCCGGACGACCAGTCCGAGCCGGTCCAGGCACTCGTCCAGCACCGCCCGAGCCGCGGAGGCGTGCGGACAATCCGGGGCGAGCAGCAGTTCAACCTTCACGAGGAGCCCCAGTAGTCGCGAAGACCTTGCGGTCGGCGTCTCGCGCATCCCATGCGTCGATAGGCCAGAACGGCGCACAACCGATCTGATCATCTCGGCGCAGCAGCCAGTTGGAGACGGCTAATACCTCGCATCCCGCGTAACCCCGCGCCGCGGCAACGAGCATCGATGCGCCGTAGAACAGCAGCGCGGCGTCACTGAGCACGTCCACGGCGGGCGCGTACCACCAAGTCAGATACAGGGCCAGGAAGACGGCAAGATTGACGACGTGCCCGACCGGCCCCGCCGCCCGCAGCGGCGCCGGATGGCGTCGTGCTCGCCACCATTGCACCGCCAGCCCCACAGCCGGGAAGACCAGCAACCCGAGCACCCACGCCGCCGGATGCCACCCGCGGGTTGCGTGCCCATACAGCACGCTGCCGGCCATGACGACGCCGACGGCAACCCGGGCAGCGGTGCCCCACACGCCGATCGCCCGTCTCGTTACATGGCTCATCGCCGTTCTCCCTGCATCTCGCCAGTCTTGGCCGACCCCTGATCGAGCTCGTGCAGGATCGGGCACTCCCGCTGCGCCTGGGGTAGCTCGCAGGTCGCCACCAGCCGAGTCAACCCACTCTGCAACACTTCCAGGTCCGCAATGCGCCGCCGCAAGTCAATGATCTTCTCGGTGGCCAGAGCCTGCGCCTTCTCACAGCTGTCCGGGCCGCCCTCGGCCAGATCAAGCAGCACATCCACCTCGGCCAACGTGAACCCGAGCTCCTGCGCCCTCTTAATGAACCGCACTCGCTGGACCGCGGCATCCGGATACACCCGGAACCCACCCGGTGACCGGACCGGCTCAGACAGCAGCCCCCGACGCTCGTAGTAACGAAGCGTCTGCGGATTCACCGCCGCCTGAGCGGCCAACTCACTCGTCCTCATCCCGTCAGCATGAACCGTGTACCCAAGTACAAAGTCAAGCCATGTTCCTCGGAGGCCCGATGATCTTTGGGAGGCCGCGCCTTGCCGCTTCGCTCCCGGCGCGACCCGGCAGCGGATCACACGGCTCGGAGGACACGCCGAACCTCGGCCATCCTCATCGGGACAGCCGGGGCTCACGCGCCACGGTTTCCACGAAGACGCCCTACCGCCAGGGTTGACACGCGACTGAGAACTCGGACCGGCCATCGCTCGAGACGATCCACGTCGAGCTCGAACGGCCGCGGTCCACCGTGCCGGATGACGGTCAGCCGGCGTCGCGGAGCTGGAACGCGATCAGGCCCGCGATGACCGCTGCGGCGGCGTACAGGGACAGCACGCCGAGCCCGGCCCAGGGCCCGATGTGTTCGGCGGCGAGGTTGCGCGTGGACTGGATGGTCAGCCCGGCGTCCATCGGGGAGAACCGGTCAATGCGGTGCTGCCATCTCGGGTCGCTGACGAACATGGCCACGATCGGCGATCCGTAGAGCAGTGCGAACGCCCCCGTGAGCGCACCGGCGGTGTCCCGCAGGAGCAGCCCGAGCCCCGCACCGAGCAAGGTAATGAGTCCTATGTAGAGGACCGTGCCGATGGCCGCCCGGCGGGTGAGGTCGTCGGCGAGCGACAGCGCCGGAAACCCGTGCGCCGCCGTGAACCCGTTGCCGGGCAGCATCGTCCGGCCGGCCGTCAGGGAACCGGCAACCGCCAGGACCCCGGTGGCCACCCCGAGGACGGCCAGGACGCCGAGCTTGCCCAGCACCACCAGCAACCGGCGTGGTACGGCCACCAGCGTCGGCTGGATGGTCCGCGTGCTGTACTCGGCCGTCACCGTCAGGACCGCGAGGACCACGATCCCGACCTGGCCGAGGCGTACGCCCGCCAGCGACAGCTTCGTGAGGTCGAGAGTGCAGGGCGACTCGCAATGGGCGTACTCCAGCGATCCGGTGATGGCGCAACCGAGGCTCACCGTGCCGGCGATGGCAAGCAGCATCAGCCATCCCGTGCTCGGCAGGGTCCTCAGCTTCGTCCACTCCGCCCGGAGAGCACGGAGGGGGCGCGGCGCCATCATGCGTCCCGCGTCCGAAGCTGCCACCAGGCGAGCCCGAGTGTGACAGCGACCCACGCCGCGACCACACCGATCCCGGCCCACGGCCCGATCATGGCCCACGGCTCGGCCAGCGTGATCGTCGGCGGTTTCGCCCGCTGGGTCGCCATCCCGCCCGCAAGCGTCGTGTACATCAGCCACTTCGGCGAGGTGCCCGGCAGGATCATGCCGACGATCAGCGGACCGAGGACCAGAACGATGGTGATCGTGATCGCGGCCGCGCTGTGCCGCAGCAGTACGCCGATCGCGAGGCCCACGACGGCGACCCCGGCCATGAACGCGGCGGTCAGCAGCAGAGTCCGCAGCACGGAGTCGTCCATGAGGGACGGCCGGGGGAAGCCCGGCGGCGTGAAGCCCTGCTTGCGCAGGATCGGGATGGCGAGCAGGAACGACCCGACCACACCGACCAGCCCCACGAGGAACGAGGTGGTGCCGAGGACGATCGCCTTCGCGGCCAGCACGCGGCCCCGGCGCGGGGTCGCGGCGAACGTCGTCCGGATCATGCCCCGGCGGTACTCCGACGTGGCGTAGAGGACACCGATCGCGATGAGGGCCATGAGCCCGGCGATGACGCCGATCAGCGCCGCCTCCAGCATGTCGTCGTCCGGCGGCTGCGGACCGATCTTGCCCGTGCCCACCACGGTGTAGGTGCCGTTGGCCTCGGTGACCCGGCCGCCACCGCGTACTCCGCCCTTCTCGCTGAGTCGATCGTTATCGCCGATCGACTCGCCGTGCCAGGTGCCGCCCGATCCGAGCTGCACATTGTCGAACGCGGCCTGGGCACTGGTCGGCCGGTCACCGACCGATGAGCTGCCGCCGCCCCGCGTCGTGTAGACGGCCGCCGGCGACGAGACATAGAAGCCGATCTCCACCGTGGACGGCAGGTTCTTCGGCGTCGCCGTACCGATCTTCTGCCAAGCGGCACCGTCGGCCGACTCGTACCCGGTGATCGTGTTGCCCGAGCGCACGAGCCTCAACCATCGGGCCCCGCTGCGCGCGCTGCCCTTGCGGTCCGCGTCGAAGTCCCATTGCATGTGTACGCCCTGAGCGGCGGTCAGCATCACCGAGGCGTACGACGAGCCGGGCTGCGTACCATCCTTGATCATGATTCCGGCCGCGGGCTGGGCGAACGGGCTGGGGTCCTCGAGCTTGGTCATCTGGTCGGAGCCCATGCGCACGGCGCGCCGGGCCGGTTCGGGCGTCAGCGACGCGACCCGCACGGTAAGCGTCGTGTCGCCCGTGATCTGCTGGTGCACGAAGTAGAACGCGTCGGCGACCGGCTCGCCGTGCGGCCCGCTCACGAAATCGGCGTGCTCGTTGATGTTCGTCTTGTTGCCCGAAGCGGCCAGGTAGCTCAGGCCGATGGTCAGGGCGGCCGCGCCGAGCAGCGTGATGACCCAGCGGCTCACCGACCGCAGCTTGGTCCACTCGGCCAGCAGGAGGCGGGGGAAGGACTCGCGGGCGGTCACCGCACGCTCCGTTCGGTCGCCGGCGCTCCGGTCTCGGGCGCGAACTCGATGGCGCCGCGCGTCAGGTCCATGTACGCCTCCTCCAGGGAGGCCCGGTGCCGTCGCAGTTCGGAGAACGGGATGGCGGCCTCGGTCAGCAGCGCCGACACCCGGTCGCCGGGCAGCCCTTCGACGACGACGGTTTCCGGGCCGGCCACGGTGACGGTCGCGCCCGCGTTGGCGAGCACGGTCGTCGCCTCGGCCCGCTGCGCGGTGGCGACCTCGACGCGGTCCTTGGACGCCGCCGCCAGGAGCTTGGCCACGCTCGTGTCGGCGATCAGGCGGCCGCGGCCGACCGCGATCAGATGGTCGGCGGTGTCCTCCAGCTCGCCCATCAGGTGGCTGGAGACCAGGACCGCCCGGCCCTCGGCGGCCAGCGACCTCATCAGGCCCCGGATCCAGACGATGCCGTCGGGGTCGAGCCCGTTGGCCGGCTCGTCGAACATAAGCACCGGCGGATCGCCAAGCAGGGCGGCGGCGATGCCCAGCCGCTGCTGCATGCCGAGCGAGAAGCCTCCGGCCCGGCGGCGGGCGGCCGAGGCCAGGCCCACCTGGTCGAGCACCTCGGAGACTCGACGCTTGCCGATGCCGTTGCTGTGAGCAAGCCAGAGCAGGTGGTCGCGGGCGCGCCGGCCCGGGTGCAGAGCCGAGGCGTCGAGCAGCGCACCGACCTGTCTCAGCGGCGTACGCAGGGAGCGGTAGGGGTGGCCGTTGACCAGGGCGTCGCCCTCGTCCGGCGAGTCCAGCCCGAGGATGAGCCGCATCGTGGTCGACTTCCCGGCGCCGTTGGGCCCGACGAAGCCAGTCACCTCGCCGGCCCGCACGGTGAACGACAGCCCGTCCACTGCGACGGTCGTGCGGTAGCGCTTGCGTAGCGCGCGTACCTCGATCCTGGGTTCCATGGCAGGCACGTTATGCGGCGGCGACCGGCGGGCGCGTCACGGCGCAGAGGGGTCTTCTGCCGGTGGCTGGCTCCCTCGTGTGGGGGAGGTCGGATCCCTGCCGGGATGGACGACACCGGCGTCCGGGCCGGTCACAATGGCTGGGGTGAAGGGGGTGGGGCTGGCCGCAGCCACGGCCGCCCTCGGCGCCGTGGCGGTGACCGAGGCGGTGGCGCGCGCGTACGACCGGCCACCGACCGCGATCGCGGCCCTCGTCGCTCTCGCGGTGGTCGCCCCCGTCGCCCTGGTACGCCTCTGGCCCGCGACAGCGGCCGTCCTGTCCGCTTTGGCGGCCTTGTCCGGCTTGATGATCTCCTATCCGGTTACCATCGCCGGGGTCGCCGCTCTCGCCGTGCTCTACGGGGTCGCCGGCCGCCAGCATCCACTGAGGACGACGTGTGCTCTGGTCCTGCCGTTTGCCGCGTACGCGGCGGTGCCGCTGTCGAGTGCCCGGCCGGGCGGCAAGTCCTTCGCCCTGATACTGCTGGCGGTCGCGGCGCTGGCGACGGCTACCGGGGCGACGTTGCGACTGCGGGACGACCGGCGCCGCCACCGGGCCACCGAACAGTCGGCCGCCGCATCGCTGATGGAGTACGCCGCCCGCGGTGAACGAGCCCGCATCGCCCGGGAACTTCACGATGTGGTGGCGCACCACATCACGATGATCGCCTTGCAGGCTGAGGCGGCCCGGCTCGCGACACCGGGCTTGCCACCGGACGGGGCTCGCCGGCTGACTGCCATCGGGGATACCGCGCGTACCGCGTTGACGGAAATGCGGCGTTTGCTGGGCGTACTCCGGGAGGATGTGGACGCCGAGCCGACCCTTCGCCCCCAACCCGGGCTCCGCCAGCTCAACGCCCTCCTCGACGAGGTACGCGACGCGGCCACGGGCAGTGGCGTACGCCTGATCGTGAGCGGCTCGGTCGAACCACTCGACCCCGGGGTCGAGCTGACGGCGTACCGCATCGTGCAGGAGGCGCTGACGAACGCCCGCCGCCACGCCCCCGGCGCGGCCGTCGACGTGGAGCTGCATTACAGCGGTGATGACCTCATCGTGCGGGTTTACGACAACGGCCCCGGCCCGGCTCCGGACGGCGGCAGCGGGCACGGGCTAGCCGGGATGCGGGAACGGGCGGCTATGGTCGGTGGCCAGGTCACGGCCGGTGCCGCACCAGGCGTCGGGTTCCTCGTCGAGGCCGTCCTGCCGACGAAGGGAGCCACGCCGTGACGGCCACCCGGATCGTCGTGGTCGACGACCAGGACGTCGTACGTGCCGCCTTTGAAGTCCTGCTGGTGACCCAGCCCGACTTCGCGGTCGTCGGCTCGGCCGCCGACGGCGAGCAGGCCGTGCGGATCTGCCGCGACCTGCGCCCCGACGTCGTCCTCATGGACATCCGCATGCCAGGGATGGACGGCATCGAAGCGACCCGCCGACTCCTCACCAACCCCGAGCCGCCTCGGGTGCTGATCCTGACGACGTTCGACCTCGACGAGCACGTGTACGACGCCCTCGACGCGGGCGCGAGCGGCTTCCTCCTCAAGGACGCGACCGCCGAGCGCCTCTTCGACGCCGTCCGCATCGTCGCCGCTGGGGAAGCACTGCTCGCCCCGACGGTGACCCGGCGGCTCGTCGCCGAATTCGCCAGGATGCGCGTACGCCGCCGCGAACCGGATGCGGCACTCCAGACGCTCACCACCCGGGAGACCGAGGTGCTGCGGCTGATCGCCGAGGGCCTGTCGAACCCCGAGATCGCCGCCCGGCTCGTCGTCGGGGAGGAGACCGTCAAGTCACACGTCAGCCGGGTGCTCGCCAAGCTCGGCCTGCGCGACCGCACCCAGGCCGTCGTCGTGGCGTACGAGTCCGGCCTGGTGGTTCCAGGCGACCGGTAGCGCCCGCGGCGCGCCGACGGACGTGCCCCGAGGTACCCCGCGATGGCTACGGCGCTCGCCGAGTTCGTCATCAGGTAGCACGCCGTACGACCTGAGGCGTACCGCAAGCCCGCACACGATCAGCCCCAAGGCCGTCGGCAAGCGGCCCAGCCATTCCTAACGTCGGAACCATGATTGAGGCATTGGCGCTGACCAAGCGCTTCGGCACCACGCTCGCCGTCGACGAGCTGTCGTTCACGGTACGACCGGGTCAGGTCACCGGCTTCCTTGGACCCAACGGCGCCGGCAAGTCCACGACCATGCGCATGATCGTCGGGCTGGACCGTCCGACCGCCGGGACGGCTACCGTCAACGGCCGCCCGTACCGGGATCACGCCGCGCCGCTCCGCCAGGTAGGTGCGCTGCTCGAGGCGAAATCCGTCCACAAGGGACGTACGGCTCGTAGCCATCTGCTGGCGCTCGCGCAGACCCATGGCATACCCGCGAGCCGGGTCGACCATGTGCTCGCCATGGTCGGCCTTGCGTCGGCGGCGGGCCGCCGGGCCGGTGGTTTCTCCCTCGGCATGGGCCAGCGGCTCGGTATCGCGGCCGCACTGCTCGGCGATCCGGCCGCGGTCATCCTGGACGAGCCGGTCAATGGGCTCGACCCGGACGGGGTGCTGTGGGTGCGCAACTTGCTCAAGGGTCTGGCTGCCGAGGGACGAACGGTCCTGGTCTCCAGCCATCTGATGAGCGAGATGGCGGTAACCGCCGAACACCTCGTGATCATCGGCAGGGGCCGGTTGCTGGCCGACACCACCGTCGAGGAGCTGATCGCGCGGGTCGCCGTGGGCAACGTGCTCGTACGTACCCCGCACGGCACCGACCTGCGCGATTTGCTTGCCCATCATGCAGCGACGGTGACCGCCGTCGAACCCGGGCTGCTCCAGGTGGGTGGTCTGAGCGCCGAGAAGATCGGCGATCTTGCCCTCGGCGGCGGCCTGGCCCTGCACGAGCTGACTCCCCGGCGCGCTTCCCTGGAAGAGGCGTACATGGAACTCACCCGAGAGGCGGTGGAGTACCGATGACCGAGAAGATCACCTTTGGCCGGGTCGTCCGCTCCGAGTGGACGAAGCTGCGCTCGTTGCGCTCCACCTGGATCATTCTCGGCGCCACCGCGCTGCTGACAATCGGGCTGGCCGGCGCGATCGGCCGCGGCGAGGCCATGTCGGTCCACGGCGGCGAACCGGCGCCGTCCGTGGCCGACGCCGTGTCTGCGGCATTCCTGCCGATCGACTTCTTCGTCCTGGTCATCGGCGTGTTCGGGGTGCTGCAGATGTCCGGCGAGTACGGCACCGGGCTGATCCGGGCCACCCTGACCGCGGTGCCCCGCCGGCTGCCGGTGCTGGGGGCCAAGGCGCTGGTGCAGGTGGCGGTCACCGGGCCGGTAATGGCAATGGTCTCTCTCGCATCGTTCCTGGTCTGCCAGGCGTTCCTTGGCGACGGGGGCGCGTCCCTCAGCGATCCGGGTGTGCCCGGCGCGATCGTAGGCGCTGCCGCCTGCCCGGTCATCATGGGACTGCTTGGCCTCGGCATCGGCACGATGGTGCGCCATACCGCCGGGGCGATCACGACGCTTGCGGCCGGGCTGCTGATCGCGCCGGTGTTGCTGGGGCCGGTGCTGCCCGGCGACCGGGAGGACGACATCATGAAGTACGTGCCCACCATCGCCGGCCAGGCGATGTACAGCGTCGACGGCGGCGGTGGCCCGTTCGAGACGCTGTCTCCCGGCGCATCTACGGCGGTACTGGTCGGCTGGGCCGTCCTGATGCTGGCCGGCGGGGCGGCTGTGCTGCGCCGCCGGGACGCGTAGAACTCGGCTTACGCTAATGATCGTGCGAAGGGTGCGGGCCGCGTTCCGACGCCTCCTGGCTAGCTCGCGCGCGCGGCGCAGTACGCCCTCGGCGCCGGGCAGCGGCTCCGCCGGCGCGCTGCCGTCTGGGAAGGTGGGCGGGCGGTCCTGGCTCCGCCGCGCCAAGATGCTCGCGCAGCGGCATCCACGGTGGGTCGACGGCGGTCTCGCGGCACTGCTCGCCCTGGTGGACGGGCCGGGGGCGCTGGACGCAAGGGCCGGCGTCGGTGCCTGGCTATGGTTCGCTGCCGTACACCTTCCGCTGGTATGGCGGCGGCGGGCGCCGGTCACGGTCTTCTGGGTGGTGTTCGGCCTCGCGCTCGTCTCCGGAATGGTGGTCGGGGTCCGGGTCGAAGGGGTGTACCCCGAGGCTGTCATCGCGGTGGCGGTCTACACCGTCGCCCGGTACGCGCCGCGCCGACACCTATGGCCGGTGGTCGCGGTGATCGAGCTTCCCGCGGCGGCCGTGCTTCTGTGGAACGGTCCGAACTGGACGGCGCTGGCGTTCGTCACCGCCGTCCTCGCCGCGACCGTGTTGCTCGGGGTGACCGTCAGCACCCGGCAGGCGTATCTGGCGGGGCTGGAGGAGCGCGCCCGGCGCCTGGAACGGGAGCGCGACCAGCAGGCGCAGCTCGCCGCCGCGGCCGAGCGGGCCCGCATCGCCCGGGATATGCACGACATCGTGGCGCATAACCTGGCCGTGATCGTCGCGCTGGCGGACGGCGCAGCGCTCACCGCCACAGCCGCGCCCGAGCGCGCCGCCGACACGATGCACAAGGTCTCCGCGACCGGCCGGCAGGCGCTGGCCGAGATGCGGCGCCTGCTCAGCGTGCTCCGCGACGACGACACCGGACGACGCGCGCCCCAACCGGGGCTGGGCAACCTCGACGCGCTGGTGGAACAGGTCCGCGCAGCCGGCATGCGAGTCGCGCTGACCACCGAAGGCGTACCAGGAGCGTGGGGGCCCGGGGCCGGGCTCGCCATCTACCGCATCGTGCAGGAGGCGCTCACCAATACCCTCAAGCACGCCGGGCCGCAGGCCAGCGCGCAGGTTCGGTTGCGCTACCGCGACGACGGCGCGGACCTGGAGGTCAGCGACGACGGTGCGCACCGCCCGCCGGCGCCGGCGCAGTCCAACGGACACGGCCTGGCCGGGATGGCCGAACGGGTCGCGGCGTACGGTGGCCGCCTCGAAGCCGGACCGCACGCTGACGGCGGTTGGCGCGTACGCGCCAGCCTGCGCTTCGACGACGGAGGCGGTACATGACGACCCGGGTGTTGCTGGTCGACGACCAGCCACTGCTGCTGCTCGGCTTCCGTATGGTGCTGGAGACCCAGCCGGACCTGGAGGTCGTCGGCGAAGCTGGCGACGGCGTCCAAGGCGTCGCGATGACCCAGGCGTTGCTCCCTGACGTGGTGCTGATGGACGTACGCATGCCGGTGATGGACGGCATCGAGGCGACGCGGCAGATCGTCGAGTCCGGATCCGCGGCGCGCATCCTGATGCTGACAACGTTCAACCTGGACGAGTACGTCTTCGCCGCGCTGCGGGCCGGAGCGAGCGGGTTCCTGCTCAAGGACGTGCCACCGGGCGACCTGCTCACCGGCATCCGCGCGGTGGCCGCGGGTGACGCGGTAGTCGCGCCGAGCGTGACCCGGCGGCTGATCGCCGCCTTCGCCGGCCACCTGCCCGACCCGTCCACCGGCCGCTCACCCACCGACGAGCGACTGCATCAGCTCACCGAGCGCGAGCGGGAGGTGGTCCTGGAGGTGGCCCGCGGGCGGTCCAACGGCGAGATCGCCCAGCACCTCCACCTGTCCCAGGCCACCGTCAAGACGCACGTCGGGCGGATCTTGACCAAGCTCGCCCTGCGTGACCGGGTCCAGGTCGTGGTCTTCGCCTATGAGGCCGGCATCGTCCGCCCCGGCCAGGAATAGTCGCAACGGATCACGTCATCTCAGGGAGCGAGTGCACCCGTCGCTCGGCGAGGTCCGGCAGGTGTCGCGCTGCCGCCACAAAATCGTTGTCGTCGTGCAGGACCACGAGTCCGCGGACGGCCGCGCAAGCGCTGAGCAGCAGATCTACGCAGGACAGCGCTCGATGCGCCCCAGCCCGCAACAGTCGATACTGCGCCGACTCGACCCACTGCCATGCTGTCTTTGGTACTGGAACGTCCGGATATAGATCAACGAACATCGAGGTCATCTGCTCGTACTCGTCGAGGTTGCGGGCCGAGCGACGAAACTCGATGCGCTGGGGCTGGCACGATCCGATCGCGTGATCAGAGATCACGTCGGTCCATCCGGCCCGCACGTCGGGGTCACGCAGCAGGCGCCACAGAGCCGACGAGTCGGCCAGGTAGCGCATCACGCAGAGGGAGCCTTGCTGGCCGACCGCATTTCCTGCCACCCCTCGTAGTCCCAGGCTTGAGCTGCGGCGGCGTAGTGATCGAGTGCGGCGATGCGGCGATGCCGAGCCGCGTACTCCCGCAACGCGAGGTTCACGGTCTCCTTCTTGGTCCGCGCGCCAGACAGTCGCATGGCCTCGGCCAGCGCGTCGTCATCAAGATCAATCTGGGTTACGGTCATCGTGACTCCTGTGGGCGATGTACATCACTCTGATACATCCTCACCATAGCTGGCGTCGTACCGCCGTTGCCAGTCCAAGCGCGTCCGCTGCCGCCGCTGATCATGGACGTTCGCCCATGAATCGCTTCGTCGTTCGGTCGACAGGTGCTTCCACGTCGTCGTAGACCCGAGCCGCACCCAGCAGCCAGTCCGGGCTGCGCTCGAAACCGCGATGCCCGCTTGGGGTGGCAGGTCGTGGCTCCCCCAGCGGACGCAGTTGTATTCCCGGGCGCAGCGAACGCCGTCGTCGGTCACAGCGCAGTGCTGCAGACCGATGCCGCCGCCGGCGCTGAAACACATGGAGAAGTACGAGCGAAGCTCACTCGCGCCCCGGTGGGCGAAGGGCGGACGGATGGGCTCGCGGTAATACCCGTCCGGCGCGAACGTGCTCACGACGGCTTCGGTGTCACCAGCGTCCAGCGCGGCGTGGTAGCGGCCGACGACATCACCAGGATGGGCGGGCCCGGGCTGAGGACGGGAGGCCGGAGGGGGCGCCGTCCCTCCACCGCCCATCGGCTGAAGTAGGAGCGGAACTCGACCGACCGATCGTCGGGGGATTCGGCGACGACCGCTATCGGCCACGCCTGTTCCCGCGCACCAACTCCACGGCACTGACGAAGTCCGGAAACCACGGCATCTCAAACTCCCGATGCTCCCTTGCTGCCGAACGGCTTCTCTGCAGACTACGGTCCTCGCCCTCCGGCGAAATGAGAATCGCGTCCCACGACTCTCATCCCTCGACGAGCTGCTGACCGCCGTCAATGTCGACGGTCGCGCCGGTGATCGCTGTGTTGGTCATGAGGAAAACGGCCAGCGCGGCGATGTCGGCTGGACCGACGACGCGTCGGATCGGCAGCGTCGTGCGAAGTTGCTCGCGGCGCGCGTCCAGCTGGTCGCCGAGGAGGGCCGCCGACAGCGGTGTGTCGACGAATCCCGCCGCGATCAGATTGACGCGGATGGGCGCGAGCTCGAGCGCGAGATTCCTCGTTATCGCGGGAAGCGCGGCCGTCAGGCCCGAGATGAACGCGAGGCCCGCCGCCGCGCGACCCCCTTCGACGCCACCCAGGAAGAGCAAGGTCCCTCCCGGCCGAACCTTGCTCGCGGCATCGCGTGCGACCTGCAAGGGCAGGAAGAGATGCGCCTCGACGTTGCGGCGTGCCTGTTCGATGTCGAACGTCGCCAGCGGCGCGTAGTAGGGACCAGGGCCGGTGACCAGCACGTGGTCGATCGGCATGGGCAGCTCGTCGAAGAACCTCGCGAGCCGGTCGAAGTCGGTGGCGTCGAAGGCGGCCGTGGTGGCCCCGAGTTCCAGGCCGACGCTCTGTAGGCGGTCCGGGTTGCGCGCCGTGATGATCACGTCGGCTCCCTCCGCACGCGCGCGCCGGGCCGTCTCGAGCCCGATGCCTGCGCTGCCGCCGATCACGACGACGGTCTGCCCGGCCAGTTCCGGTTCGCGCTGGGTGGAAACCGGAGTGGTTGCTCTGGTCATGACTCCTCCGATGAGTGGTGCCGGCGACCGATCACCGGGTTGCCGGGTGACTGCAGCGCGATACAAGCTCGCCTGCTTTTCTTCTGTCACAGGGATTCGATGCGGTCGCCGAGGTCAGGTTCATCGGGCGGCGCGTCGATCACGACACCCAGCACACCCTCGTCGCTCCGGGCGAGGCCCAGCGTGCGGTACGTCTGGGTCATCGTCGGCTCCCCCACTCCGGGCGCGGCGTCGATTGAAAGGGACGCTGACCACGGACTCAGGGTACGTCGACTCTTCCCTCGTCCTCCTGATAGTCGCCGGGGCCTTGCCGTGGAAGATCACGGCCAAGGGACCGCCCGAAGGGACGCGCC
>DASYTU010000187.1:0-60993 GCA_036001925.1 Actinoplanes sp. | reverse complement strand
ATCGACGACGACACCACGCTCATGCAACAGGGTCGCAGCGGCAGTGACGGGGTACTCCGGCAGAACGCCGCCGGGCAGCACTTCACCATGTCCCTCCTCTATTTCACCCCGCAGGGGCGGCTCCGCGCGTACGACGACCTGATGATCTACGGACCCGACAAGGCCCGAGTCGAGGTGCAGCGTTACCTGGTGCCCTAAACCTTCTGCGACCGAGTCGCCTGGATGGCCTATGCCTGAGCAAACCCCTACCGGGCGGCGAGCGTGATGGTTGCCAGGTGATACTCGTGGACGGCCTGCTCCAGCTCACCGGATGTGGGAGTACGGCCAACATTGATCGTCAGGCCGATCTGGCGTCGAGCGGCCCGCCATCCGATCCGCTCGATGACCGCGTGGAGAGTGGCGGCCACCGAGGCGGGCTCTTCGTCGAGGTCGGCGTGCATTGGCTGGCGCCGTCCCGCGTGGGTGACCTCGACATCGGCGCCACCGCGGAGATTGGCCCGCCAGGTGTG
Source organism: Actinoplanes sp. (assembly GCA_036001925.1). GTDB lineage: Bacteria > Actinomycetota > Actinomycetes > Mycobacteriales > Micromonosporaceae > Actinoplanes. Next base: position 60,484 of record DASYTU010000187.1, on the reverse strand, counting down.
CTGCGTGACGATGACGAATCGCCCGTCCAGCTCGACGTAGCCGACCGGGATGTCGTAGCGGCGGCCTGTTCTGCGGCCGGTGAGGTGGAGGATGAGCAGGGCGTTGTCCACGGCAGCGTGCAGCGGCGAGCGCAGGAAGGCACGCACCAGCGGATTCATCAGGTTGATCAGCCGCTGCGGCGGAGTGCTGCGACTGACGGCGGTGGTCATCGGGATCACCATCCCCTGCTCGTTCCATCGAGAGGCGCCCGCGCCTCCCGCTCATTACCAGTGTTGTTGGAGGTGGTGTCCGGCGGATGGGTCTCAGGTCCTGACTTGGCGAGCCCGGTGACTCCCGCCCGTGGTGCCAGCTGTGCCGGCTCTCGCTAATGGTCCGGTGCACTCACTGGGGTGTCGGTCGTCCGGTGCCGGGCGATCTGGTCCCGGGCGGTCTGGGCCACCGCCTCCGGGGTGAAGCCGAAGTGGGTCTGCAGCGCCTTCAGCGGCGCCGACTCGCCGAACGTGGACATGGCCACGATCGCGCCCTCGGTCCCCACGTAGCGCTCCCACCCGAACGCCGAGGCCTGCTCGATGGCCACCCGGGCGGTCACCGCGGGCGGCAGCACGGTCTCCTGATACTCCTTCGACTGGTGCGCGAACAGCTCCCAGGACGGCAGGCTGACCACCCGACAGCGGACGCCCTCAGCGGTGAGCTCCTCGTACGCGGCGACGGCCAGGGACAGTTCGCTGCCGGTGGCGATGAGGATGACCTCGGGATCACCGTCGGGCGGGTCGGCCAGCACGTACGCTCCGCGGGCCAGGCCGGCGGCGGATGCGTACCGGGAGCGGTCGAGCGTCGGCAGCGCCTGACGGGACAGGACCAGCGCCACCGGTTCGTGCCGCATGGGCATGAGTACTCGCCAGGTCTCGGCCACCTCGTTGGCGTCAGCCGGCCTGATGTCGATCATGCCGGGCATGGCCCGCAGCGACGCCAAGTGCTCGACGGGCTGGTGAGTCGGGCCGTCCTCGCCCACCCCGATGGAGTCGTGCGTGTAGATATGGATCACGGGCAGCTCCATGAGCGACGAGAGCCGCACCGCGCCGCGCTGGAAGTCGTGGAAGATCAGGAACCCGGCCTGGAAGGCGCGCAGCTTCGACAGCGCCAACCCGTTGGCAACCGCTGCCGCGGCGTGCTCGCGCACCCCGAAGTGCAGGTTCCGGCCTCCGTACGAACCGGGCTCGAACGACGGCATCCCCTTCAGCAACGTCTTCGTCGACGGCGCCAGGTCGGATGAGCCGCCGAGCAGCCACGGCACACGACCGGCGACCGCGTTGAGCACCCGACCGTTGGAGTCACGGGTGGCCAGGCCCTTCGGATCCGGGTCGAACGTCGGGATGTCGGCGTCCCAGTCGTCCGGCAGGGTCCGCTTCTGGATGCGGTTGAGCTGGTCCGCCAGGTCGGGGAACTGCTGGGCGTACGCCGCGAACTCCGCCTCCCACTTGTGCCGCAGCTCCCCGCCCCGGGCGGCGATGCCGTTCTTGAAGCGTTCGTAGACCTCATCCGGCACGTAGAACGACGGCTCGGTCGGCCAGCCGAAGAACTCCTTCGCCGCGCGTAGTTCGTCGGCGCCCAGCGGCTCGCCGTGCGCGGCCGAGGTGCCCTGCTTGGTGGGTGCGCCGTACCCGATATGACTGTCGACGATGATCAGGGTCGGCCGGCCGTTCTCCTGCAGGAAGACGTTGAACGCTCGGGCCAGCATCTCCATGTCGTTGGCGTCGCCCACCCGGGTGACGTTCCAGCCGTAGCCGATGAACCTCGTCGCCACGTCGTCGCTGAAGGCGAGCGACGTGGAGCCCTCGATGGTGATCCGGTTGTTGTCGTAGATCCAGCAGAGGTTGTTCAGCCGCAGGTGACCGGCGAGGCTGGCCGCCTCCTGCCCGATGCCCTCCATCATGTCGCCGTCGCCGGCCAAGGCGTAGACGTTGTAGTCGAACAGCTGGAAGCCGGGCCGGTTGTACGTGGCCGCCAACCACTTTTCGGCCATCGCCATCCCTACGCTGGTGGCGATGCCGGTGCCCAGCGGGCCGGTGGTGGTCTCCACGCCGGAGGTCCACCGGTACTCCGGGTGTCCCGGGGCCTTCGAGTCGAGCTGCCGGAACCGGCGCAGGTCCTCCAGCGAGACCGCCGGCTCGCCGATCGTCTCGTATTCGGCATTGACCGCCTTCACGCCGGACAGATGCAGCAGCGCGAACAGCAGCGTCGAGGCGTGGCCCGCGGACAGCACGAAGCGGTCGCGGTTCGCCCAGATGGGCAGCTCAGGATCGAATCGAAGGAACTTCTGCCACAGCGTATAGGCCACCGGTGCCATCGCCATCGGCGTCCCGGGATGCCCGGAGTTCGCGGCCTGCACCGCGTCCATCGCGAGCGCCCGAATTGCGTTCACCGACAACTGATCCGGATCCGTCGAGGTCGCCGTCATGACCGTCATCCTCCCCAACACGCCAGTGGAATAGGTATACCGTGCGAGGCCGTTGTCATTCCTCATTGCTGCGGACAAGTCGACGCGGCCATCGTGGGCGGGGCCGGCTCGAGTTTACTGTCGTAGCACCCTGCATCGGCCGATCGGCCGAGGGTTGGCGACCGTGATCGTTACGCTTCCGGCATCGACCGGGCGAGCTGGCGCAGGAACTCGGTGTTGGTCGCCGTGGTACGCAGTTGTGCCAGGAACCGCTGCAGGCCCTGCCGGCTGTCTTGACTGCTCAGCGCCCTGCGAAGCTGGTACATGAGGGCCAGCTCCGTCGGTGCGACCATGGCCTCGTCGTGGCGGGTACCGGAGCCCGGGATGTCGATCGCGGGGAACAGCCGTCCCTCGGCGAGAGCGCGGTCGAGTTTGAGTTCGGCGTTTCCGGTGCTTTTGAACTCCTCGAAGATGACCGTGTCCATGGCCGAGCCGGTCTCCACGAGAGCGGTGGCGATGATGGTCAGCGAGCCGCCGTTCTCGATGTTGCGCGCCGCGCCGAGGAAGCGCTTGGGCGGGTACAGGGCGGTGGAGTCGATGCCGCCGGACAGGGTGCGGCCGCGGCCCGGCGCCGCCAGGTTGTAGGCCCGGCCGAGCCGGGTGATCGAGTCGAGCAGGACGACCACGTCGCGGCCGTCTTCGACCATGCGCTTGGCCCGCTCGATGGCAAGCTCGGCGACGGCCGTGTGGTCCTGCGGCGGGCGGTCGAAGGTGGCCGCGATGACCTCCCCGTGAACCGAGCGCTGCATGTCGGTGACCTCTTCGGGCCGCTCGTCGACAAGCACGACCATGAGGTGGCATTCGGGGTTGTTGCGGGCGATCGCGTTCGCCATGGCCTGCAGGACCATCGTCTTGCCGGCCTTTGGCGGCGAGACGATCAGCGCGCGTTGGCCCTTGCCGATCGGCATGACCAGGTCGATGACCCGGGTGGTCAAGATCTGCGGTTCGGTCTCGAGGCGCAGGCGTTCCTGCGGGTACAGCGCGGTCATCTTGTAGAAGTCCGGGCGATGCGTGGCCCGATCGGGATCCGCGCCGTTGACCGCGTCCACGTGTAGGTTGGCGGGTCGGCGGGCCGAGGTACGGGCGGTGCCGGCGATGTGGTCGCCGCGACGAAGCCCGAGCGACCTCACCTGCGCCGGCGACACCGCGATGTCGTCGGGTCCCGGGAGGTAGCCGTCGGCGCGCAGCCAGGCCTTGTCGTCGACGATGTCGAGCAGGCCCTTCACCGCGACGTCGGTCGGCTCGGTGCCGGCCGCGGACGGCCGATTCTGGGGTCCGGAGCCGGCGGGGCGTCTGGTGTCGGCGCGGTCCGGGGCGCCGCGACGATCGATGGAGCCGTTGTTGGGTACGGCGGTGCGCCGGCGTTTGGTGCGCCGGACGTCGGTGTCAGTCATGAAGGAACTCCAATGGATGGAATGACGGAACCCCAATGGGTGGAAGGGCGCCAGGTATCGAGCCGGCGCACGCGGCGATGAGGAAGACGGCGCTCAAAGGGAGCTGCCGGATTCGGATCGCGGTCCCCGGGGGCGGAAGAAGCCGCCAACAGCCGGGGCCCAGCTGCCGCTAACGTAGCGCGGACAGGCGATCACCACAACCGTCCGGAGGACGGGAGCGCGAACCGCGCGTGGTGGAAGCTACTTATGTGAACGCTGGCGTCGCCCGAAAATTCCGGCTACGAACGCTCCCCCGTGATGTAGCCGGTCAGCGCCGACCGTTCGCCCTCGAGCTCGTCGAGCCGGTTCTTCACCACGTCGCCGATGCTCACGACCCCCCGAAGCCTGCCGTCGACCACCACCGGCACATGCCGGAATCGCCGCTCGGTCATGAGCTGCTCCACGTCCGCGACGGTGGCGTCCGGACCGACCGTTCGCACCTCGGCGGTGTGGATGGCCGTCACGGGCTCGGACAGCACGTCCGCGCCGCGCTGGGCCAACGCCCGTACGATGTCCCGCTCGCTGACGATTCCCTCGATCGACGTGCCGTCCGGGGACACGACGGCGGCGCCGATCCCGTGTTCCGCGAGCACCGTCAGCAGCGTTCGCACGTCAGTGTCCGGAGTAACGCTGACGACCTGCTCGCCCTTGACGCGAAGTACGTCGCTGATACGCATGCTGCCCTCCAGAACTCGTGCCGCCTCCCGGTGCACAATCGGTTTCTACAGCCTAAGGGTGCGACGGTGAATCGGTAGGTCGACGTTCTGTAACATCCCCATCGAACGCCACCGGCGGAGGGCTGGAGTACGTGGAACTGTTGCACTCGGGCAAGGTTCGAGACGTCTACGCCGATGGGGACGACATCCTGCTCGTCGCGTCCGACCGGATCTCGGTCTACGACGTCGTCCTCCCGACCCCCGTGCCCGACAAGGGAAAGATCCTCACCCAACTCTCGCTGTGGTGGTTCGACCAGCTTGCCGGCGTGGCACCCAACCATGTCATCTCCGGCGCGGACGTGCCGCCGGAGTGGGCCGGCCGCGCGGTGCGTTGCGAACGGCTGGAGATGGTCCAGGTGGAATGCATCGCCCGCGGCTACATCGCCGGTCTGGGCCTGAAGGAGTACGAGAAGAGCGGCAGCGTCTCGGGCGTACCGCTGCCGCCCGGCCTGATCGAGGGCTCGAAGCTCCCGCAACCCGTCTTCACCCCGACCACCAAGGTCGCGCCCGAGGAGGGCCACGACGAGTTCATCACGTACGGCGACGTCGAGCGCCTGGTCGGCCCGGACGTGGCGGCGGAACTGCGCCGGATCACGCTCGAGGTGTACCGACTGGGCGCGGGCATCGCGGCCGAAAAGGGCATCATCATCGCGGACACGAAGCTCGAGCTGGGCTTTTCCGAGGGCGTGTTGAAGATCGGCGACGAGCTTCTGACGTCGGACTCGTCGCGGTTCTGGGCCGCCGACGAGTGGAAGCCGGGCGGCAGCCAGCGGTATCTGGACAAGCAGTTCGTGCGCGACTGGTCCGCGACGCTGACGTGGTGGGACCGGACCGCGCCGGGGCCGGAGATCCCGGACGAGGTCGTGGAGGCTACGCGGAACCGCTACATCGAGGTGTACGAGCGGCTCACCGGAGATCGCTGGCGCTGATCATGAGACTAGGACGAAGACTCCTGGTCTTCGTCCTCGTCGGGATCCGATCCCGCCTCGTTCAAGGCCTCGTCAATGCGTGCGATCTCGGCCGCTTCTTCGCTGCTCATCGGCGGAAGATCCTCCGGGGCGACCAGGGTGGGGTCCATCTCGAAGTAGGTCATGGCAGCGTCTCCTTACAAAGAGGCTCCCGGTTACAAAGAGGCTCCCGGCCTGCGCCGGGGCGACGACCACCAGGAGAAACCGCTGCCGCCGGCGAGGCCGGTGCGCTTGGTCATCAGGTGCGCGGCGTAGCCGACGGCCACGAGCGCCATGAAGAGGCCCGTCCAGCCGCCCACGATCGCGCAGATCGGGGCGATGATCCACAGCAGAATGGCCATGGCCTTCCGGAGGCGGCGTCTGGGGTGGCCGAGCCTGTCGATCCGGGCCAGGAACTGGGGATCGTCGGCGCGCAGCTGACTCACCATGTCGTCGAAGACGTACTTCTCATGGGGATCGATCACGGCGACCACCTCCACCACCGGCGTGCGACGGTCTCAGCTACCCCTCCGGAGAAGGGCGAAACCCCCGACACGACAGGTCCGAAGCCTAAACCCTCACGCCCACTGTACGGCTGTGACCACCGCCACACGACGTCCCCCGCCCCGCGGGAGCGGTCTGGCAGCCGAAATCGAGTCATACGATCGATCGGTGGACTTCGGCCATCCGCTCGAGTTCGGCGCCTTCATCACCCCCGTCAACAATCCGCCACAGGTCGCCGTCGCGCGGGCCCAGTTGAGCGAGCAGCTCGGATACGACCTGGTCTCGTTCCAGGACCACCCGTACCAGCCCGCGTTTCACGACACCTGGACGTTGCTGACCTGGGTCGCGGCGCAGACGGAGCGGATCGGTATCTCCGGCAACGTGCTCAACGTGCCGATGCGGCCGGCGCCGGTCCTGGCTCGCGCGGCCGCCAGCCTCGACCTGCTGTCGGGCGGCCGGCTGTCGCTCGGCCTGGGCGCGGGCGGGTTCTGGGACGCCATGGCGGCGATGAACGTCACCCGCCGGACCGCCGGCGAGTCCGTCGACCAGCTCGGCGAGGCCATCGACGTGATCCGGGAGATCTGGGCGTCGGACAACAAGAACCGGCTCCGGTACGACGGCAGCTACTACCAGTTGCGCGGCGCCAAGCGCGGGCCGGCGCCGGCCCATGACGTGCCGATCTGGGTGGGTGCCTACAAGCCCAAGATGCTCCGGCTGGTCGGCGCCAAGGCGGACGGGTGGCTGCCGTCGCTGCCATACCTGAAGCCGGGCGACCTCGCGCGCGGAAACGAGATCATCGACGCGGCGGCCAAGGACGCCGGCCGGGACCCGCGGGAGATCCGCCGGCTGCTCAACGTCTCCAGGGATCCGGGCAAGCCGAGCGAGCGATGGGTCGAGGAGCTGCTTCCCCTCGTACTCGAAGACGGGGTTGGTACTGTGATCTTGGGGTCCGATGACCCCTCTGAGCTGCAGCGGTTCGCGGCCGAGGTCATCCTGGCGACGCGCGAGGCCGTCGCGCGCGAGCGCAACAATGTCATCACGCCGTGACGCGTTTCGTGTGCCGTTCCGCTCTCGCCGACGATCTCGCGGCACTGGGCGTTTCCCCCGGCGACACGCTCCTGGTACACGCGTCGCTGCGGTCGCTCGGTCACGTCGTCGGCGGGGCGACGGCCGTCGTGAGTGCGTTGCTCGACGCCGTCGGGCCCGGCGGCACGGTCGTGGCTCCGGCGTACACGCCGGAGAACCGCGATCCGTCCCGATGGACCGACCCGGTCGTCCCGGTCGAGCTGTGGCCGCTGATCAGGGCGTCGATCCCGGCCTTCGAGCCGGCGCTCACGCCGTCGGCCGGTGTGGGCGCGATCGCCGAGCGGATCCGGACCTGGCCCGGCGCCGTACGCAGTGCGCATCCGCAGACGTCCTTCGCCGCGATCGGGCCACGAGCGGAGACGCTGATGGCCGAACACGCGCCGGAATCTCCCCTTGGTGAGCGGTCGCCGCTGGCGCGGCTGGAACGTGCCGGCGCGTCGGCGCTGTTGCTCGGCGTCGGCTACGACCGATGCACGGCGTTCCACCTGGCCGAGTACCGGCTGCCGGATCCCCCGCGGCGGACCCACGGCTGCGCGGTGACCACGGCCTCCGGTCGAGAGTGGATCACGTTCGACAGCGTCGCCCTGGATGCGAGCGATTTCCCGCAGCTCGGGGCCGCCTTCACGGCGAACCGAACCGTGCCGACCGGGCAGGTCGGCGCGGCCTGCGCCGCCCTGGTTCCGATCGCGACGGCGGTCGCCTTCGCGCTCGATTGGTTCCGGGCACATCGCCGTTAACACAGCGTTCGCTGGATCTCGAGATTTGTGTCGCTAATTTGACCGCATCCACTGTGGGAGGACCACGGCTTGGAGCGGCCGCCCTACAATGCGCTTGATCGGGCGTCAGACCGCGGAACAGCGCATGAGGGGGCTCTCATCACGGGAAGTGCTTCTTGACCCCGGTCACCGCCTCGGTCACCGACCACTCCGCGCGCCCATCGGCCGACCATTGGCAGGCCCGCATCGCCGACGCGGATGGCACGGTCCGGGGCTCCGGGGTGCTGATCTCGGATCGGCACGTGCTGACCTGTGCGCACGTGCTCGCGCCCGGGCCTGAGCCTCCGACGGCGCGATTCACTATCGACTTTCCACGGTCGCCGAGCCGGACGACGGTCACGGCACGGGTGCCCGACGACGGCTGGTTTCCCGAGCTGACCACCGGCGAGCAGGACGTGGCCATCCTCGAGCTCAGCAAGGCCATCGCCGCCGACATCGTGCCGGCGCGGCTTGGCCTGGCGCGGCAGAGCATGGGCAGACCGGTCAAGGTGTACGGACACCCCGACGGGCTGCCGGAGGGTGTGTGGACCCGCGCGGAGATCACCGACACCACCGGACCGTACGGCGAGCGGGTGCAGGTCAGCGTGCGCGGCGCCGACTCCGCCGACCGCATCGAACCGGGCTTCAGCGGGGGCGGTGTGATCGACGAGACGTCCGCCCTCGTCGTCGGCATCATCGTCACCACGTTCACGTCGCGGAATCGCGCGGCCGCCTGGATGATCCCGACGGAGGTCATCGCGCTGTACTGGCGACGCGTGCTCGGCATGATCGACGATCCGGACGATCCCGAACCGCCACTGGGCCCGGCAGCGCTGGACGATCTCACCGACCTGCTGTCGCGGTTCGCCTGTGTCGGCGGTCAGGCGGGTCGTCAACAGGTCGCCGACCGGCTCCCGGCGGCACCCCGTGCCCGCCTCGCCCGTTCCCTCGGGTCGGTCCGTGACCTTGTGCAAGCCTGCCGGCAGCCGTCCGAGCTGCGCGTACTCGCCGATCTCATCCGCTACTTCGAGGGCGAGTCAGCCTGGGAGAACCGCCTCGAGGAGGTCCTGCAGTCGTTCGGCATCGTGGGGGCCGAGACGTCCACCGAGGAGCCCGACCAGTTGACCGACGCCTCCCGGCGTGACCTGCGCGACGCGCTGGTCCGGCAGCCGTACTTCCGCGAGGCGGAGACCCGGCACCTGTATCTCGACGCGTTCCGCCGTCGCATGTGGACAACCCGGAACATCGACGTCCGGGTCCAGAAGTCGCTGAACGCGGCGTCCGACGCGGCGGCGCTGATCGAGCTCTGCGGTTCGATTCCGGAGTCGCTGCGCTCGCTGGTCGACGACTTCCCGTACGGCGACAGCAGTCGCGCCGAGTTCGGTCCGCTCGTGCTGCTGATCGAGTCGCTCTGCACCCGGCGGCTGCTGACCGACAGCGAACGGGGCGCGCTGCTGCGCCTGGTCCACGACGTCCCGCTCGAGGTGCTCCAGCAGGCATACCGGCGCGCCGTGCCCCGGCTCGCCGGCGGTGACGCCATGCCCGCCGAGCCCGCCTTGCTGCTCCGCCAGGTCGAGGGCCAGTCGCAGCCGCCCGGCGCTCTGCCGCGGATCCTGCAGTTCGCGGAACACCTGGCCAACCGGGTGACCGACCTGGCGGAGCCGCTGCGCGTCTGGACCGACCGGACCGGCGCTCGCCTGCACCTGCGGCATGCCGCGGTCGAGCAGTTCCGGGGGCGGCTGGCGGAGGCGCCGGCCGAGGTGAACCCGCCCGTCCTGGTGGTCCAGCTCGCGCCGGACGCGCTGCGCCCGACCGACCGGTTCCTGCTGTCCGCCGTGCTCGAGCGGGATGGCCATGCGCGACGGGTCCTGGTGCGCTCCGACGAGCCGGAAAGCGTCGACGCCATTCGCGCCCGGGTGGACGGCCTCTTCGACGAGGTCTACGCGGCGCTCGACTTCCGACCGGAGCGGCTGACCGTGGAAGTCTTCCTGCCGCGCGCGCTGCTGACCGAGGCTGTGGACCGGTGGGACGTGACGGAGGTCTTCCCGGTACCGCTCGGCGAGAAGTTCGGCGTCGTGGTCCGCAGCTACGACCGGCTGCGGCAGACCAGGCTGTGGCCGCAGTGGGGCCACAAGTGGCGCCTCGCTCAGGAGCAGGGTGAACCGGGCGTGAACGCGATGCACTATGTCGGGCCGGAGGACCGGTCCACTGCGGAGCAGATCTTCGAGGCGCTGCGACCGGACGACAAGCTTGCCCTCGTGCTCGGCCGGCCGCCGGCCGCGCAACCGGAGCTCAGTCCGTACGACGCCTTCGTCGCGGCGTTGCAGGCCGGTGTGGCGTACGTCGTCTGGGTACGTGAGGTCACGCTCGCCGACGACTTCCTCCGCGCCATGGAACGCCTGCTCGCCGCGGAACCCGTACGCAACGTGCCGCAACGCGTCGCCGAATGGCGGTCACCGCATCGGTCGCGCGCCGGCTCGGGCGCCGCCCTGGGCGAGCATGTGTCCGTTGTGGCGTGTGACTTCGATCGCCGAGCTCAGTTCGCTGCGCGAGAATTGCGACCCCCGCCCCGAAGGAGGCAGCCGTGACGGATGATTCGTGGTGGATCTACCAGGGCTCGGGCTCGCAGCATGATGGGATCTCGCGACTGCCGTCCCCGCCGCCGTGGCGGCAGTTCGACGGCGAGGTGCTCGAGTCGGAGCCGCCGGCCTACCGGGCGTTGTCGGATCCCCGACCCGGCGCGGAGGACAGGGCTCGTAACTACCGTCCCGACCCGGCCGTCATCAACATGGTCAACGCGGCCATCTACCTGCGCCGTCCGCTGCTGGTGACCGGCCGGCCCGGCACCGGGAAGTCGTCGCTGGCACTGAGCATCGCGTGGGAACTGCAACTCGGTCCGGTACTCTCATGGGCAGTAACCAGCCGCTCACAGTTGCAGCAGAGCCTCTACCGCTACGACGCGGTCGGTCGTCTGCAGGAGGCCAACCTTCGCCGCTTGGGACAGGATGGTCCGCCGGTGACAAGTGCCAGCCCGTACATCACCTTGGGGCCACTGGGCACCGCCTTGGTGGCGCGCGAGCGGCCGCGGGTGGTACTCATCGACGAGTTCGACAAGAGCGACATCGACCTGCCCAACGACCTGTTGAACATCCTCGAGGAGGGCCAGTTCCCGATCCCGGAGTTGGCCCGCGAGGACACCGACCAGCCGGTACGACTGGCCACCGATGACGGCGGCACCGCGCTGGTGCGTGGCGGGCACGTCCGCTGCCGCGCGTTCCCGATCATCGTCATCACCAGCAACGGGGAACGCGCCTTCCCGGACGCGTTCAAGCGCCGCTGCCTGCAGATCACCATCGCCGAGCCGGACGAGGACCGGCTGGCCCAGATCGTCCGCAGCCAGCTCGGCCCGGAGGCGCTGGAGCAGACCGAGACGCTGTTCCGCGAGTTCGTCACCCGCCGCGACGCGGGCCAGAGCCTACCTACCGACCAGCTGCTCAATGCGGTGTTCCTGGCCACGTCCGGGCTCACCGACGACTCGGAGAAGCGCCGGGAGGTCGCGCTCGCACTCCTCGAGTCGCCAGGCGCCGGAGACTTGTGATGCCCGGGGGAGGGGCGGTGGAACGTCTCACCGCGGCGGCGCGGCGGGCGATGCTCGCGCCCGCCGCCGTGGACATCGCCGACGCGCTGTGGTTGGCGAGCCGAATCACCTCCGTACCGTCGGCCCCGGAATCGCCGAACGACTCCGCGACGGATCGGCCGACCGCTCTCTCCAATGAGGTCCCGGCATCCGGGGACGGCGCACGCGACCGTACCGACCGCGGATCCGGTCCGGAGATCGCGCTGGACGAAATCGCGGTGCCCGACGACTCGGGAACCGCGCAGACCATCACCCGTCGTGACGAGTTCGAGGTACGGCGACGCGTCGCCGACCAGGCGCAGCCGCACGGTGTGCCGTTTCGCGCGCCGACCGCCCCCGCGCTGGCCCGGCTTGGACTGGCCCGTGCCCTGCGGCCGTTCAAGCGTCACGTCCCGGTGATCGGCGATGGCGATCTCGACGCCGAGGCGACCGCGCACGAGGCCGCGCTGACGGACGTCCTGCTGCCGGTGTTCGGACCGCGCGAGGTCCGCTGGCTCGACGTGGCGGTCGTGGTCGATTCGTCGGCTTCGATGGCGGTCTCCGCCCAGACCATCCGGGAGCTGGTCGCCACGCTCGGCGAGCTCGGTGCGTTCCGCGACGTCCGGGTCTGGCGTTGCCACAGCGACGGAGCGGACGAACGCATCCGCCTCACCGCCGAGCGCGCCGCGACGGGACTCACGCACGACCCCGCCGAACTCATCGACCCGCGGGGACGCCGGGTGGTCCTGGTCGTATCCGACCTGCTCGGTCGGGCTTGGCAGGACGGCCGGATGGGCGATGCGCTGGAGACCTGGGGCAAGGCCGGCCCGCTCGCCATCGTCCAGCCGCTGCCACAGCGGCTCTGGGACGACTGCGGCCCTCCAATCCGGTCGGTGGCACTGTCCTGCGTGGCGCCCGCCACCGCCAACGCCGACCTGAACGTGGTCCTCGAAGACCTGGCGCCGGTTTTCCTGGGGAGCGCCAAGGAGCCACCGCCGGCTGGCATCGTCGTCCCGCTCATCGAGCTCGGCGCGCGTTGGCTCGCGTCCTGGGCGACGCTGGTCACGGGCGACACCGACCAGGCGTATCAGGGACGCGCGATCTTCACCGGCCAATTGGAGACCCCGGGCTTCCTCGCCGGCTCGGCATCACCAGCGCCCGAGGATCCGCGGGTCGCAGTGGCCCGGTTCACCGAGACGGCCTCCACCGACGCGGCCCGCCTGGCGCCCTTCCTTGCCGCCGCGGCGCCGCTGACCCTGCCCGTGATGCGTCTTGTCCAGCGCGCTAAATTACCCGCCGCAGCGCCGACCGCGCTTCGCGAAGTGTTCCTGGGCGGATTGCTCGAACAAGTGACCGATACCGCGGCTGATCCCGAGGAAACGGTTTACGACTTTGTTCAAGGTACGCGAAAAGAACTCATTGGTAATCTGACCCGGCAGGATGCTCTCAGCGTACTGGTTGAAGTATCTCGATACCTGGTCAGCCGATTGGGCACCAACCTCGATTTCCTGGCTCTGCTGGCGGCGCAACACCCGGTCACCGATCTGGACGAGCGAGGCCGAGCCTTCGCGGCCGTGGCGGTGGACGTTCTCGAGGCCATCGGTGGGTCGTACCGCCAGACGGCAGCCAGGCTACGTAATCTATTAAATCAGGACATACCGGGGCAGAACGCCGCCTCGGACACTCAGACGGAGACGGTGAGCGGCGTGGCTAACTACACCACCCCAGCGATCTACATTCCGGCGCGCGAGGCCGGGTATGCGCCAGCCGGGTGGAAGACGGTCCCGCCCAAGAATGAGAACTTCGTCGGCCGCGACAGCATGCTCAACCAAATGCGGAGCATGCTGGTGAACAGCAGTCAGACGGCCGTCCTGCTGCCCCGCGCGCTGTATGGCCTGGGCGGCGTCGGAAAGACGCAACTGGCGATTGAATACGCCCACCGGCATCGATCCGATTACGACCTGGTGTGGTGGATTGCCGCGGAGGACCCCGCCGAGATCCGGCGTTCGCTGGTGGAATTGGCCGAACAACTGGAGCTTCCCGTCACCGGCGATACCGGCGGAACGATCCGTCGCGTCCACGAAGCGCTGGCCCGACGGGACAAGTTCCAGCACTGGCTGCTCGTCTTCGACAACGTCGGCGAGCCGGCGAGTGTCGCCAGCCTGCTTCCGTCGTCGCGCGACGGCCACGTACTCATCACGACGCGCGAGGCGAGCTGGGAGGAACTCGGCCAGGCCGTCCAGGTCGACAAGTTCGAACGCCGGGAAAGTGTCGCGTTGCTGGGCCGCCACGGCGGCCTTGCGCGCGCCGACGCGGACGCGGTCGCTGACCGGCTGGGCGACCTACCCATCTCGCTGGCGCAGGCAGCTGCCTGGCACGAGGAGACGAAGAAACCGGTCGCCGAATACCTACGGCTGTTCAACGCCGAGCTCGAGCGGCGCCGGGATGACACCGAGGTACTCGGCTACCCGCGGCAGGCCGCGGCGGCCATGAGCATCGCGTTCGACCAGCTGCAGCAGGGCTCCGCCCACGCGGCTCAGCTCCTCCAGTTGGCGTCCTACTTCGGTCCGGAGTGGATCTCCCTCGACCTGTTGCATCGCGGCCGGCTGGCGACGCCGTTATCCCGCAGGCTCAGCAAGACGCTGCGCGACCAGGCGCCCCTCGAGCGCGCGGTCAAGGACATCGCGCGTTGGGAACTCGCCCGCAACGACACCCGTAACCTGCGTTTCCAGGTCCACCGCCTCGTGCAGCGGATGGTCCAGGCCGAGATGGAACCGGAACTGCGCGGCGAGGTACGCGACACCGTGCAGACCATGCTCGCGTACGCGAATCCCGGCAACCCCGACCTCATCCCGCCCCAGGAGCGGCAGAAGCACGCCGAGTTGTCGGCGCACATCGTCGCGTCCGGCCTCATCGAGTCGGATGACGACGAGGCCCGCCAGGTCGTGCTCGACCAGATCCGGTACCGCTACAACGTCGGCGACTACGAAAGCAGCCGCGACCTCGCCACCGAGGCATTGGCGATCTGGGAGCCCCGGTTCGGGGCCGAGGACGAGCTGACCCTGATCGCCCGCCGGCATCGCTCGAACGCCATCGCGGCCCTGGGTGGTGCCGCCGAGGCGCTGGAGACGGACCGGGACATCCTCGCCGGCTTCGCGGCCAGCCTGGGCCCGGACCATGAGCACACGATGGCGACCGTCGGAAGCGTGACGCGGAACCTTCGTACGCTCGGCAGGTTCACCGAGGCGCGACGGCTGGACGAGGAGAACTATCAACGCCACCTTCGGGTGCTCGGTACCGAGGACCGCGCGACCGTGAAGACGGCGAGCAACTTCGCCGTAGACCTGCGCATGCTGGGCGAGTATGCGGCGGCCCTGGAGCTCGACGAGCGCACGCTCGCCACGGCGCAGCGGGTGTTCGGCCGGGCGGACAGCGACACCCTGAGGGTCGACCGCAACGTCGCCTCGGATCTCTACGCCCTGGGGCGCTACGGCGAGGCGCTGCGGAGGCAACGCGGCGCCATCGCCGAATACGAGACGGTTCAGGGCGCCAACCACCAGGACGTTCTGCTCGCCCGCCGGACAATCGCCATCTGCCTGCGCAAGATCGGCCGCACGCGTGAAGCGGTAGACGAATCCCGTTCCCTCGTGCTCGCTTTCCGCAACCGGTTCGGCGATGAGCACTGGTTGACATTGCTGACCAGGCAGAGCCTCATGAACGCGCTGCGGGAGAACGCCGATGTGGTCGAGGCCATCCGGGTCGGCGAGGCCACCATGGAGCGTTACCGCATCGACTTTCCCGCGCATCCCTTCACGCACGTCTGTGCGACCAATCTGGCCATCACGTACCGGCAGGCCGGCCGGGTGAACGCCGCGAGGCAGTTGAACGAGGAGGCGCTCGCCAACCTCACCGAGGCGTTCGGACCCGACAATCCGTACACGCTGTGCTGCGCGACCAACCTCGCCAACGACGTTGCCGCGGTCGGCGACGTCGATACCGCCCGCGAGATGTCCGGAGACATCCTCGAGCGTTCGCGGGTGGTGCGCGGGCCGCGCCAGCCCTACACGCTGGCCTGCGCCGTCAACCACGCGATCGACCTCATCGCGACCGGCGACCCGAGCGGAACCACGCTGCTCACCGAGGCCGTCGACACGATGAGCAGGATGCCCGACTTCGGCGAGGGGCATCCCGACGTGACGCTCGCCCGTGACGGCAAGCGCATCGACTGCGACATCGAAGCGCCCCCGACCTGACCCGGCTAGCTCGTCCGAGCGGCGCGGCACCGGTTCCAGGTGGCCCGCCGTTCGGTGAGGTCGCGCTCGGCTGCGGCAACCGTGGCAGCGGGAAGGCGGCTGGCGTGTAGTTTCTCGACCCCGTACGTCATGCCTTGGACGAAACGAGCGCCTTCGCTGGTCAAGAGGCCTGATTCGCGAAGCGTTCCCCATGCGTCGGTGACCTGCGCCCGCGCGTCGGCGAATGCACGCTGCGCCTGCGGGAAGACCTCCGGGTCGGCCCCGAGGGCGCGCCACAGGTCGGCGACGCCGAGGAAGGCGTACACGCCCTGGAAGAGGCCGCCGATGGGGCGCGGGTCGGTCCGCCACGGGGCGAAGAACATGCGATCCGAGTCCTCGTACAGCGGAACGATGTCGAGAACAGCGGACAGCTTGGAGTGCTGGAACTCGTGGACGAGCGCTACCGCGAAGTCGACAGCCGTTCGCGGCAGGTCCAGACCGATCACCCCCACGGCCTCCATCGAGGTCGCGCTCCGGGCGGCGCGCGGGTCCAGCTTCGCGAGCGGCACGAGGCACTGCAGACCCTCGGCGATCTCCGCGGCCCGCGCCGGCGCGTGATGCGTCAGGATCTGCCAAGCTTCGGCGAGGCATCTCCGCCATTCGTCGGCCTCGTCGTCGGTGAGGCGTTCCGCCGCCGGCACGTGGTGAGCGTCGCGATACGGGTCGAGGTCCTCGAGCTCGATCATGAGAGGCGGTCTTCCTTCGATGGCCAACGTCCGGCGCGCCTGCCATGCGGCACCCGCATCTTCGCCGTCGACTCGGAGCCGGCCCTCGCGCGTGTCCATGTCGACCCGGCCACGGGCGGCGGGCACGCGGACCCTGCCCAACGTGGGGAGGTGCAGCCACCCGTCACGGGCGTAGCCCGGCAGCTGCGCGCTGACCCCCGCGCGTAGCGCGGTCGCGGCGGCTACGGCACCGAAGTGTCCGAGGTCGGCCGGTACCACAGTCCTCTTTCGCAGTGCCCGAACCGTCTTCGCGGACCAGGCGCCGACCATCGGATCAATGAGGATCTTCCGTACGCCGAACGGCTCTCGCCCTTCCGCCTCGGCGATCGCCGCCACCGCCTCGTCGCGGCCCTCGGTCTCCGGTGGCCAGTTGTCGATCAGGAGCCTGAGGAGGAGAAGCCGCTTGCTGTGCTGCCCGTTCCAGAGCGCCCGAACCGCTTTCGCTCCGCCCAGCCCGCGGCCCAGCGCCGCCAGGTCATGGTCGGCGATCGTGTGTAGGGCGATCATCGGCCGCTCCCGGCTTCGAGTCGGGAGAGGTCGTCGGCCAGCCGGCGGCGCACGTGCCCGATGAGCTTTTGCAGGTCCGCGCAGTAGACGGACGGACTGCGGAAGCCCGTACCGGGCCGGTAGCGGTGTGCGTAGTGGCCCGCGCCGCAGACCTGATGGATCGGGCACGCCAGGCAGTCGTCGCAGAGTGCGGCCGTACCGATCTGCCGCGCGACGACACCAGGATGGTCCAGGGCGGCGTCGAAGGTGTCTGATCGGACGTCGAGGCCCGTGGCACACGCGCCGGAATATGCGGACTTCAAGGAGTCCACCTGCTCGATGGCGCCGTCCGACTCGACCACCGCCACCGCCACCGGGCTCAGCCCGACCTGCTCGGACCGGCTCGAGCCGCCGAGTAGGAGCTGCATGACCTCCTCGAAGAGCCGGATGCGGGTCTCCTGGCGGGGCGCGCCGTACCAGCGGTCGAACACGGCGATCAGCCAGTCGGCGTACGGGGTGGAACAGGGTCCCAGCGGTCGTGGCGGCGGGTTCGCCCAGTTCGCATGCGGCAGCAGCACGTCGATGCTCGGCGGCGAGTGACCCAGCAGCGCCTCGTAGCACTCCACCGGATCGGATTCCGGGTCGACGGTACACAGCAGACCGGCGAACGAACTCCGGTGAGGGGGCTCGTTCAGCAGCGCCAGCGCTCGATCCACGGCCGCGTGGCTGCCACGGCCGTCGCGATAACGGCGATGCCGATCATGGTTCTCGGCCGCGCCGTCGACGCTCACGCCGATGCTGATCCCGGCCCGAACGAGACGATCGAGGGTCGACTCGTCGAGCATGACGCCGTTGGTCTGCATCCCGACGGTCAACTCGCAGCCGGTCGGCATCGCCGCCCGTACCTCATCAGCGAGGCGGACCAGGCGGTCGGTTCCGGCCAATAGCGGTTCGCCGCCGTGAAGTACGACGCCGACCCGCGCGAGGCGGTGCCGTTCCGCATGCTCGGCGATCCGGCGTGCGGCGGCAAGCCAGGTGTCCCGCGACATCAGCGCCGGACGGCCCCGCCACGTCTGGTCGGCCAGCTCGTAGACATAGCAGTAGTCGCAGGCCAGGTTGCAGCGCTGGTGAACCTTGAGGACGAACTCCCGGAACGCGGTCGGACGCCAGCCGCGGGCGCGGAGGTCGTCGACGTCAAGTTGACCGTACGGCCATCCCGGGACGACGCCTGGGGTCAGGGTCGTCGGGTGCGAAATTTCCGAATGCCGCAACGGTGATGTCATCGGAATCCGTCTCTCGCGCCAATCTCGCCAGCGCCCTGGCTAGCGCGGTATCCCGCGAATCAATCAGCGCCCGGAACTCGTAGTGGCCAACGGAAGGCAGACCAGCATGCGGCTCGCCGCCGGTCCGCTGATCGGCAGCGTCAGTCATCAGTCGGCCTCCCGTAACGGCGGTTTCGGCGGTGAGGACCGGATGGTCGGCCCCTTGCCGAACCACCCTTGTCAGCCCCACTGAATGCATGCTTGCCGTGACACTCAGACCACCATACGTGGACGATGGGTGCTTTCCTAGCCAGAGGTTCTGGGCGTACGAGCGCGGCCGTCGCACTCGGCGCGGCGGATCATCACTGGTCGAGTGTCCACTTTAGGGTGACCTTGAAGTGTGCCTCGCCGGTGGACTCGGCGATCACGAAGCCCGTCTTGGCGGTCAGCTTGAGACCGAGCTCCATCTCGAGCGCGCTCGGTGGCTGCGCCGCCTTGCGGGCCTTGCTGATGGCCTCCTGGCCCATCTTGACGACCTGATCGACAGCGTGGTCCAGCCGCTCGCTCGCCTTGCCGATCACGTCGCCGGCGCCGGCGCGCACCAATCCCTGGTTGCTGATCTCGACCTTGATGGTCTCGTCGCCGTCGATCGGCAACTCGATGTAGGCGGGCACCTGGCGACTCCTCGATCACGCGACAGCCGGACCGCTTCATTGTCCCCGGGGGCGATCCACCGCCGATGAGCGCCTCAGCTCAACGAAAGGACGTGGCGCGTTGAGTCGGCCATGCGGCGCGCCGGCCGCAGCCCACGCACGTGAGTTGATCGCCGCAGTGCGGGCACCAGTCGTTCCTGCGGCGCAGATACCACCCCAGGGCCACGCCGACGAGCAGGCTTGCCAGCCCGACAAGGGCGGCCAGTGCGACGGCGGCGATCATGCGCCGTGCTCATCGTCCGCGGACCGGTCATGAAGCACGTGACCGTCGAGCGCCGGGTCCTGGTCCTCGCGAGGCGTTACGTAGGGGGCCGTGAAGGTGTCGACGCCGGTACCCCGGTGGCTGCCGGGCCGGTAGGTCACGGTCACCGCGCGGTCCGAGGCCGACTCGATCACTCCGGCTCGCCAGCCATTGCGGTACACCCAGACAGGGTCGGCCTTGTGATAGCTACCCGCCGGTGCCACATCGGCCGGATCTCGGTCCGGCGGGGCGATGGTCGGAGTCGACATCGGAATGCCTCCAAGATCCCGGGCCTCAGTTGTCGGGTTTGCCCGTATCGACCGAGAAGCCGAACTTTTCAGCACGCTGTGTCAGCGAATAAGTACGTGCTTGTCAGCTATCATGCTCGCCATCAAGTGCGTCCGCAAGGTCGTCTGCACGTGCATCCGGCTTGTGCGTTGGCCTTATGTGTCAGCAGGATGGGAACGTTCGTTCGGTTTCGTATCGGCCGATGTCCCCTTTAGGATGCGGTGGACTGCCACCGAGCAGCCCTCGCGAGATGGCATGAGGAGTCAGGTGAGCACGAGTTCGCAGGAGGACGGGCCGGGCAGCGGCCCTACCGTGCTGCGTATTCTGCTCGGCGCTCAGCTCAGGCGACTGCGCGAGCATAAGGGCATCAGCCGGGAGGACGCCGGCTGGGAGATTCGCGCGTCGGGCTCGAAGATCAGCCGGATGGAGCTCGGCCGGGTCAGCTTCAAGGAACGCGATGTCTCCGACCTCCTCACGCTGTACGGCGTCACCGATCCGAGCGAGCGCGAGGCACTGCTCAGCCTCGCCCGGCAGGCCAACAATCCCGGGTGGTGGCACCACTTCGGCGACATCCTGCCGCCGGGCTTCCAGTCGTTCCTCGGCCTTGAGGCCGCGGCATCGCTGATCCGGACATACGAGATCCAGTTCGTGCCAGGTCTACTGCAGACACCGGAGTACGCCCGCGCGATCATGCTGCTCGGTCATGCGGGCGAGAAGGCGGACGAAATCGACCGCCGAGTCGCATTGCGCATGCAGCGTCAACAAGTGCTCACCAAGTCGGACCCGCCGCAACTGTGGGCGGTCATCGACGAGGCCGTGCTGCGCCGCCCGATCGGTGGTGCCGACGTCATGAAGGCTCAGATCGAGGCCCTCATCGAAGCGTCCAAGCGACCCAACGTGCGGCTGCAGATCATCCCGTTCCACTCCGGAGGTCATGCCGCCGCGGGCGGATCGTTCGCCATCCTGCGGTTCCCGGAGCCGGATCTGCCGGATGTGGTCTGGGTCGAGCACCTGACCAGCTCGATCTACCTCGACAAGCGCGAGGACGTCGACGTGTACGCGATCGCGATGGAGCGCGTCTGTATCGATGCCGAGCCGCCCAACCACACACCCGAGATCCTCGAGAAGCTGCTGACCGAGGTCGGCAGGCCCGCCTGATGGGTCGAGGACCAGGGATTGAGTTGCTGGGCGACTCGGCGATGCGGGGTCAGCTCAGCAGATTGTCGAAGTCGCCGTCTCGTACGCCAAGGATGAACGCCTCGATTTCATCCGGCGTGTAGATCAGCGCCGGCCCCTCGGGGTCCCGAGAGTTCCGCATCGCGACCTTGCCGTTGGGCAGCGCAGCGCATTCGACGCAATTGCCGTTTGGACCGCTGCGGCCGCTTTTCTGCCAGATCACTCCCTGCAACTGCCCGGCAGGCATGCCGTTAACCATGCGCCTCATTCGAAGCTCCCTACGTTCCTCTCCGATCGGCTATCGACCGGCGGTGTTCGATCCCGTTCGCCTCTTGCAGGAGGTTTGCATTGCAGATGCACGTGCATCTGGCCTTGCGTACTCACGGGATTGTGAGCATGATAACGCACGTACCCCTCAGAGTAATGTCACTTACGGTGACATCTTTAAGTGACGAGATGGTCGCTGAAAAGAGTCGGGGCGTCCGAGCGGGAGGTAACTGGAATGGCGGTCCCGAATATCGGTCCCGTGCGTCCCGACCCGAACGACCCCGACGACGGCCAGCGGGGCGGCAACGCCGCGCAGGTCTATCGCGCCGACCTGGCTACCGACGACGTCCACGCCGCCTCGGCCCGGGCGAGCTCGGTGACCCACCGGTTCGGCGGCATTCGTTACGCGCTCAGCAGGCCCGAGGCGGATCCTGGACCGCCGCTCGACAGGAGGGGTGATTGAGACGAGAGCGCATGACCGTGTCCGCTGTGGACGCCGCCGGGCTGGAATGCCGCCGGGGCACAAGGTCTGGGCTGTCGCCGCCCCGATCATCCGCAGTGGACGGATCCAGTTGAGCGTCCCGAGACGGCGAGTCCACGAGTTCGATGAGGTCGACTACTGCTATGGCATCGGGCCGCTCACGCTCAAGGTCGACCGCGTCGGTTGGGATCGTCCGGTGCCGTACGAGGGCGACACGTGGCTGGAGGTCGAAGGCATCGTGATCGACCCGGCCGGCCACGAGGGCGTCCGGCGCCAAGTGCTCGTACGGGCGCTGCGGTTGCCCGCGCCGCCGCCCCGCAAACGGCCGCGACTGCGGCCCTAAGACCCGGTCGGGTGGTCCGGTTCCCCCGTGCTGGGCCGCTCGGCCGGCCAAGCGAAGGGGATGCGCCACGTTGGCGGCGAGCGCATCCCCTTGGCCGGCCGGCTGCCTCGACCGTCGGGCCACGCTGAGCGAGATCACGCGGCTGACTACGCGGTCGCGTGATCCATCGCTCCACGCCCGGGTCTTGTACGTCGTACAGTGGGTGCATGGCGAAGCGGAGCGAGGCAGTACGCGGGCGGCTCAGCCGTGACGTGATCGTCGCATGTGCCATCGCGCTCGCCGATCAGGAAGGGCTCGAGGCAGTCACCATCCGCCGGCTGGCGCAGGAGCAGGGCGTCACGCCGATGGCCATGTACTGGCACTTCAGCGACAAGGAGAGCCTGCTCGACGGGATCGCCGAGTCGTTGGTGGCCGCCGTGAAGCTGCCGGAACCGATCGACGCCAGCTGGGACACGCAGTTGCGCGACATCCTCGCGGCGTTCCTGGAAGCGATCCGCCCGCACCCGGCGGTGGCCGGGCTCGCTCTGCGGCGCATCCTCACGTCCGAGCCGGGCCTGGCCCTCGCGGAGCGCGCGCTGGGCCTGCTGCGTTCGGCCGGCTTCTCGGCCGCGCGGGCGGCCGAGGCCGGTTCCTTCGTGCTGTGCGCGGTCGTCACGATGGTGACGTCGCAGCCCGGTCGCTCCGGTCGCGTGCTAGAAGACGATGCGCGAGAGCAGATGTTCCGGGAGAAGCGCGCCGCACTCGAGGCGCTGTCGCCGGCGCGCTACCCGAACGTCGTCGCGGCCGCGCCGTCGCTGGTCGGCTGCACCGACGACGACGCGTACTACGAGCTCAACCTCGACCTGCTCGTCCAGGGCATCCGCGGCATCCAGCCGGCCTAGCGCGTCTTCTTCGTCACATCTTCCGGCACGATTCCGTCTTGACTCCCATGTACGTCGTACATCTACGGTGTACATGTACGCCGCATAGGGCGGCGCCGCACACCGGAGGTACGTACCCGTGAGACGCAACCCGTGGTCGGCCCTGACGGTGCTGGCCCTTGCCCAGTTCATGGTCGTGCTGGACGTGACGATCGTGAACGTGGCGCTGCCCCACATACAGGCGGACCTAGGCTTCAGCCCGACCGGCCTGCAGTGGGTGATCAGCGCGTACACCCTGTTCTTCGGCGGTTTCCTGCTTCTCGGCGGCCGGGCCGCCGACCTGATCGGCCGCCGCCGCGTCTTCATCGCGGGCCTGCTGGTCTTCGGGCTGACGTCCCTGGTGGCGGGCCTGGCTCAGACGCCCGACCAGCTGATCGTGATGCGGGCCGTGCAGGGCCTCGGCGGAGCGATGCTCTCCCCGGCGGCGCTCGCGATCCTGACGGTGACGTTCGCGCACGGCCGCGAGCGCAACATCGCGATGGGCATCTGGGGCGGCCTGGCGGGCCTGGGCGGCACGCTCGGGGTGATCGCGGGCGGTCTGCTGGTCGACTCGCTGAGCTGGCGTTGGGTGTTCCTGGTCAACGTGCCGATCGCCGTCCTCCTAGCCGTTGTGGCACTAATGTTTATCGCCGAGTCGCGGGTCCGCCCAGCCGGACGCCGCACGTTCGACCTGGCCGGGGCGTTGCTCGGCACCGCGGGTCTGCTCGCCATCGTGCTGGGCGTGATCCGGGCCGAGCCCCTCGGCTGGTCGTCGCTCGAGGTCATCGCGTTGCTTGTGGGAGGCGTGGCGCTGCTCTTCGCTTTCGTACGGGTGGAGGCGCGCTCCCCGGCACCGCTCGTCCCGCTCGGCATGTTCCGCTCGCGTGGTCTGAGCACGTCCATCGTCGCGCTTGCGTTGAACGGGGCCGCGTTCCTCGCGATGTTCTTCCTGACCGCGATCTTCCTGCAGCAGGTACGCGGCCTGACCGCACTCGAGACCGGCCTGCAGTTCCTGCCCATGGGCGTCGCCGCGATCGCGAGCGCGCTGATCGCGGCCCAGCTGGTCACGCGGTTCGGTACGCGGCCGGTGCAACTCGCCGGGGGTGCGCTCAGCGTGGTCGGCCTGCTGCTGCTCTCCCGCGCCGACGCCACCGGCCCGTACGCCCTGACGATCCTGCCCGGCATCGTGCTCTTCGGCATGGGCATCATCGCGGTGGGCACGCCGGCGCAGATCGCGGCCGTGGCGGACGTCCGGCACGACGAGGCGGGCGCGGCGTCGGGGGTGGTCAACGCCGGATACCAGGTCGGCGGTGCGTTGGGGCTCGCGGTGATCACCACGCTGGCGACGTCGCACGTGGAGGCGCTGATGATCGGCGGCGCGGGACAGATGGAGGCGCTGGTCGGCGGCTTCGAACGGGGGTTGCTGGTGGCGGCGGCGTTCGCGGCCGCGAACTTCGTGATGGCGCTGGGCGCGCCGCGAGTCCGCCCGACGGCCGACCAGCTGGCAGAGGCCGCCGCGGTCGCCTGAGGGTCTCCATCGCTCGCGGCCGCCAGTTGAGTGACCGCCGCGTAAGCGTGTGGAGTTTGGGCTCGGAGCTGACCCGAACTCCACACGCTTCGTCCGGGCCCAGGTCCGGCCGGAGGAAGCCGCTCAGCCCTTGAACGTCGCGAAGATCTTGCTGAACTCGAATGGCGTCTGGATCACGTTCGTGCACTGGAACAGGGCGCCGTTGCAGGCGTTCTTGTCCCGGTTCGCTTCCCAGAACGACATGAAGCCGACGTGGTTGGCGTTCGCGAACGCCACCAGGTCCTGGGCGTCCCTCTGGCTGAACGTGCCGTTGTCGTCGTTCTTGCCGAGCATCGGCGTCACTCCGACCATCTTGAACGCGGCCGCGTCGCTGTTGCCGTAGATCGACCTGATCTGGTCCTTGGTGGATTTCACGGCCTGGATGGCCAGGTCGCCGTAGTCCTTGTCGGCCCGGCCGTAATCCATCGCCATGATGTTGACCAGGTCGACGTCGACGCCCGCGTTCTTTGCGGACCTCACCACGTTCAGGCCGTCGTTGGTCAGTCCCTCCGGCAGCACCGGAAGCGTCAACGAGATCTTCAGGCCCGGGTTCGCCTTCTGCAGCGCGGCCAGGGCCGTCGAGCGGCGGGCGATCGTGGTCGGGTCGGCCGCGGCCGCGCCCTCGATGTCCAGGTCGATGAACTTCACGTCGTACGCCGACACCACCGCTTGATATTCGGCCTGCAGCGCCTTCACGTCCGTACAGGCCTGGGCCAGCTCGACGCCGGTCGCGCCGCCGAATGACACCTTCACGTCGCCGCCGGCCGCGCGCAGCGCGCTGATCTGGTCGCCGAACTGCTTCGACCGCGGGTCGAACGCGTTGAACCAGGTGGCCTTGCAGCCCGCGCTCGTCACGAACGCCAGCGTGTAGGACTTCACCCCGCCGCTGGTGGCCAAGGAGGAGAGCGGTAGGCCGCCGGGATTCGAGAGCAAACCCATATCGACGTACGGGGCGACCAGCACGTTGCCGCCGCCGGTCGCGGGCCGCGGCGCGGTCGTCGTCGGTGGCCGCGACGCGGGTGCTTTCGTGGCCGGCGGCCGGGTGGGCGCGGCAGTCGGGGGCTTGGTCGTCGGCGCTGTGGTCGGCGTGGCACCACCCCCGCCGGCGCAGGACACCCCGTTGATCGTGCAGCTCGTCGGGACGCCGCTGCCGGCCACGATGAAGCCGAACGTCGTGCTGGCGCCGGCCGCGATCGAGGCGTTGTAGCCGCGATCCTTGACGTTCGCGGTCGCGCCCGACGTGGCGATAGAGGCGTCCCAGACGCTCCCCAACTTGGCCGTCGACGGCAGCGTGAACGTCATCTGCCAGCCGCTTACGGCCGCCGAGCCCGTGTTCGTGATCGTGTAACGCGCCTGGTATCCCGTACCCCAGTCGCTGTCCTTGCTGAACGTAGCGGTGAGTGTCCCCGCGGCCTTGGGGGTGGTGGCCGCGACCGCCGCGGCGGCGCCTCCGCCCGCGGCCAGTAGCACCGCGGATAGGTAAATGGTGAGTCGGAGACGGTTGCGCGGCATCGGCACTCCAATCGCGGGGGGTTACGACGGGAGTCGATTTTGGCTCTCTCGCCGGCCGACCGGCCACGGTTCAACCTTAAGTTTCACTGAAAGTCCGCAGCGTGACGGCATGCCCGCTGCGCGTGGCGAGGGATTCTCGCCTTTCTCGGATCGTCACTCAGGGTCACAGTGGCGACCGTCGGCTAGGCCCTCGATGACCAGAATCAGCTGCCGTCGCCATGCCTGTGGGTCAGCGGAACGCCGGACCACGCCGGCGTTAGCGGCGAGAAGGAGGGCCAGATCTTGACGAGCGAAGTCGCGACGTAGGTGGCCGCTCGCTTGCGCCCGCCTGATCAATTCGGTGGCGCCGCGCTGGGCGGCGGCACGGAGCTCGGTCAGCCGGTCGTCGCCGTCGAACGTGGTCGTGACGAGCAGCTCGGACAGCCCGCGGTCGGTCGCCTGCATCTCGCAGATCCGGGTCAGGTAGCCGACGAACGCGGCCCAAGGGTCGGGCTCGGCCAGAGCGCGCTCGGCGACGTCCACGTACTCGCTCATCCGGCCCGCGAAAACCGCGGCGACGAGCTCGCGGCGACTCGGGAACCGGCGATACAACGTGGCGTTGCCCACGTGGGCGCGGCGGGCGATCTCGTCGAGTGACGCGTCGAGGCCCTGCTCACCGAAGACCTCGCGAGCGGCGGCGAGCAGCGCCGTGCGGTTGCGTTCGGCGTCCGCGCGCAGTCGAGCGACCATGGCGTGAGCCTACCGCCGTAACGGGGATGTATCCCCGGTTGGGTGTTACCGTTCGCGGTAGTCGGACCACACTGCAAGCGCTGGAGGCGTTGGATGCGCAAGTCGATGATGGACGTGCCGACCCCGGACGGTGTAGCCGACGCGTACCTGGTACGGCCCGACGGCGACGGCCCGCATCCCGGTGTGCTGATGTTTCAGGACGCGTTCGGCTTGCGTCCCCGCCTCAAGGAGATGGCCGACCGGGTGGCCGAGTGCGGCTATGCGGTCCTCGTGCCCAACCTGCTCTACCGGGGCGGCCGCGCTCCGCAGTTCGACCTGTCCCGCCTCGCCGAGCCGGAGGAGCGCGGCAAGGTCTTCGAGGAGATCTTTCCGATGATCCAGGCGCTGGACACCGCTGCGATCACCAGCGACACCAGGGCGTACCTGGACTTCTTCCACGCCCAGGACGGCGTGGCCCGCGAGCCCGTGGTGGTCGTCGGCTACTGCATGGGCGGGACGAACGCGCTTCGTGCGATCGAGGCGTACCCGGACCGGATCAAGGCGGTGGCCAGCTTCCACGGCGGCCGGCTCGCCACCGACCGGCCGGACAGCCCTCATCTGCGGGTGGGCACCATCACCGGGGAGGCGTACTTCGCACATGCCGACCACGACAGGTCGATGACGCCGGAGCAGATCAAGCGGCTGGAGGTGGCGCTGGACGCGGCCGGCGTGAGGTATCGGTCCGAGGTGTACGAGGGCGCGCCGCACGGTTTCACCATGGCCGACACGGCCACGTACAACGAGGCCGCCGAACGGCGCCACTGGGTCAACCTCTTCGAGCTGCTGGACCGGGTGTCGCCCGTGCCGTCCCGCTGACGCGGCGCGTCCACTCTCCGTGCCGGCGGGCGGGACGGAGGGTCCGGCTGATCAGTCCTGGGGCGACTGGCGGAGCAACGACGGATTGTCGCGCAGGAGGGCCGCCAAGCGTTTGGCCGCCAGCTCCGTCTCCTCGGTGTCGACCTTCAGCGGGATCGGTTCGGGCAGGGGCGCCGGCATGCCGCGTTGGGTGGTGTGCTCCGGAAACCGCTGGTTCGGCATTCGCTCGGCAGCCGACGGCTCCTCAGGAGCTCGGTGCTGCTCCGCATGGATGCGCCGGGTGGTCTGCGGCGGCACTGGCGGCGGTGGAGTCGCCGCGAACGGGTGCGGCGGGTACGGACCGCCGTCGCGGGCAGGGCCTGCCGACTCCCGCGACCGGGACGATGCGGAACCCCCGTTGCGGGATGGCTGACCGGCGACGTCCTCAGCCGAGACATGCCGGCGGTTGCCCTCGTACCGGCGGTCGCTCGCGGCGGGGCCCGCGAAGAAGGGCTCGTCCGGGTAGGACGACGCTGCGGTTGTCGGGCTCTCTTCGCCGTACGTCGCGCTCGTGTAGCCGGTGCCGGGATCGTAGCGATCGCGATCGTCGTAGCTGATGCGGCGGGTTTCCTGGCCCTTCTCCGCCCGCGGCGGATGGGCCGCGGTTTCCGGATAGGCGTACGGCGGCGACTCGTCGACCGGATCGTCGAGGTCGATATCGAAGTCGGCGTGCTTCGGTGACGTGGGTGCGGCATCGGCGACCCGCGCCGCAACCGTGTTGTCCGCGTTGACCTGCACCACCCCGTCTTCGAACGCGAAGTGGAGCAGAATCGGGTCACCCGCGCCCTCGACGCCCACGGTCACCGCGAGCATGGGGTTCCGGTTCACGACCGCGGCGATCGCCTCGACGAGCTCTTGCACGGCCGGCGGAGTGCCTGTTGCCTCCCCGGCGGCGCGGCGGCGCAGCTCGTCACGGCGCGCCAGCTTGTCAAGCGCGTCGTCCAGTCCGCCTCGCACTGAACCGTCCTTCCGTCTGACAGCTGCCCCGTACAACTGTGCCCGCTCGACGGCCGGTTTGGAAACCGCGAACCTGAGCGACCCGTCGCACACCTTATTGCGAATTGAGGTTGATGGCCCGATCGAGCGCTTGGTCGAGCACCACGAGGAGCGCATCCCGGACGGACCCGCGGAAGCGTGCGTCGAACGCGAGGACCGGGACGTCCTCTCGCACCGCGAGAGCCCACCGCACCTCGTCGAGCTGGTAGCCGAGCTGTCCGTTGAACGTATTGATGCCGACGACGAAGGGAAGGCCCGCCCGCTCGAAATAGTCTACTGCGGGATAACAGTCGTCAATACGGTTGGTATCAACCACCACAAGTGCGCCCAAAGCGCCCCGGATGAGGTCGTCCCACATGAACGCGAATCGGGATTGGCCGGGAGTGCCGAACAGATACAGCTTCAGTGTGCGGTCGATCGTCACGCAGCCGAAGTCCATGGCGATGGTGGTGGTGGTCTTCGAGGACACCGCGCCGGGATTGTCGACGCCGACCGACTCCAAGGTCATCTCGGCCTCGGTGGTCAGCGGGGAGATTTCGGAGATCGCGCCGACCGTTGTCGTCTTTCCGACACCGAATCCGCCGGCCACAATGATCTTCACAGGCACCGGCGGTGTTGTCGTGGCCTCGTCCGGTACGCGCGCGGTACCGACGATGCGGTCAAGGGATGGCTCGAAGTCCACGGATCACTCGCAAGATGGTCTCGGGGTCGGGGAAGTCGTTGTCCAGCACATGTACGTCGAGCTGCCCGGCGGCCCGTAGGTCACCGACGAGGATGCGGGTGACTCCGAGGTGCATCTTGAGCCGGGCAGAGATCTCGGCCACCGACAGCGGTTCGACGCAGAGGGCGACGATCGCCCGCTTCTCAGGCGGCAGACGGGCCGGCGCGGCGCCCGGGTGGACGGTGACCTGGGTTTCCATCCCGATCTCGGGATCAGGCCCGTCCACCCGGCCGGACGTGATGACGAACGGGCGCAGTGCCGTCGTCTGATCGCCGGGCGTCGGCGCGTCGGCCGCCTCGTGGTGAGGCGGAGGCCGATACGGGCCGGCCGACGACATGCCTTGTTGAAGAAAGGGCCGGACACCTGGCGCCGGGTGCTCCGGGTCGTCCGGGTCGGGCGGGAACCTCATTGCTGGACGGCGTTCTTCAATTCAGCGATCAGGCGCGGGCTGAGAGCTCCGCCGGCGCGGGTGGCGAACAGGGTCATTTCGTACGCGAGCGTGCCGAGGTTCGCGCTGCGGTCGGCGATCACACCGAGGACCGATCCGGCACTGATCGCGGTGACCAGCAGGTAGCCGTCGGCCATGTCGATGATGACGCGGTTGAGGCTGCCGAGCGCGTACCAGCTCGCGGCGCCACCGGCGAGGCTGGTCAGACCGGAAACGACCGCCGCGAGGCGTTCGGCGTTGGGCCGGTCCTTGATGGCGGACATCGCCATCAGTAGACCGTCCGACGAAACGGCGATGGCTTCGACCACACCGGCGGTGCCGGACGTAAATGAGTCCAACAACCAGTTGAAGGTCTTCGCCTCGGCGCTGAGCTGCGAGTGTGCGTAGTCGCGGCCGTTGCCGGTGTCGGTGCTGTAGGGGGAGGTCATCGCGGTTGTCCCTCGTGTTCTGGCTTGGTCTCGTTCAGCGCGAGCGTGACTCCGTGCTCGAACTGCTCGATCAGTGCGCGGGCGGCGTCCGGATCCAGGGGGCCGGCCGGATTCGCCGGGGGATTAGTTCTCATCGGTTCATTTACAGGTAACGTCGCGCCGGGCACACGGCGCGTGAGTGGCGGGTGGCCGGCTGCCGGTGGGGACGACATGTCGGCCTCGATAACGTCCCACTGTGCGCGGGACACGCCGGCCTCGAACGCTTCGAACGCCTCGCGGGCGGCCATGGCGTCGTCGGTCGACGGTGGTGCGGTGGGCAGCCGGTTCCCGGACTCGGGCGGAAGCTGGCTACCCGGTACCCGTCGCCGCAGGGGCGCGGGAGACACGGCGGGTTGGTACCCGTCATCGGCCGCGCGCCGGGTCGGGAGCTGGATCGCACCCGGCGGGGCGGACGTGACGACCGGACCGTCCATGATCACCGAACGTTCGGTGTCCGCGTACCCGTTCGCGTGGGCGACGGGCAGTTCCTGCATCCCGTCCGGCAAGCGGCCGGCCACCGGCGTCTCGAGGAGGTACGACCGCGGCCACCCGCTGGTCGGTGCGCTGCCGTAGGCCGGCTCGGCGTCGTACACCGGCTGGTCGTACGCGGGTGCCTCGTACGACTGCGCGTAACTGCTCGGACCGGCCTCCAGCTCCGCTGCGGGCTGACGCACCGGGATGAACGCGTTCCACGACCGCGCGGACTGCAGCGTCCGGGTAGCGCGGTCCAGTACGTTCGCATCGAACGGCAGCGCGCTGCCCGGCACGGACCGGGCCGCCGAGGCTCCCAGCAGCGGTACGAACTCGCTGTGGTGCGGCACGCTCGCGTGAATCGGCGAGTGCGGATCGCCCGGCCGCGTCTCGAGGCGGGCGATCAGGTGAGCCGGCCGCAGGTCGACCCACGCGGTCAGGCCGCCGTCCGGAGTGTCGGTGAGCGTGACCTCCATGCCGTGGCGGCGCGCGAGGCGGCCCACCACGAACAGGCCGAGCACCTCGGTGGGTGCCAGGTCGAGGCGTTCGCGCCGGGTCAGCCGGGCGTTCTCCTCGGCGAGCCGGTCGGGCGGGAGGCCGAGGCCGTGGTCGATCACCGCGAGGCGGGCGCCGTTGCGGAACGCGGCCGCCGTAACGGTGACCCGGGTGTGTGGTGGAGAGAACGACGTAGCGTTCTCCATCAGCTCCGCGAGCAGCAGCGTCAGGTCGGCCACGACCGCGGGCACGACGACGATCTCCTCGGGCACGTCGACGTCCACCCGGGTGTAGTCCTCGATCTCACCCAGTGCGAGCCGGACGACGTCGGACAGCTGCAACGGTGCCATGTGCTCGTTGGCGCCGGCAGCACCGGACAGAACCACCAGGGAACTCGCGTTCCGGCGAAGCCGGCTCGACATGTGGTCGAGCCGGTACAGCTCGCGGAGGCGGTCGCTGCTGGTCTCGCGGCGCTCCAGGTTGTCGATCAGGGCGAGCTGGCGGCCGACGAGGTTCTGCGTACGGCGTCCGACGTGCCCGAACATCTGGGCGACGTTGCGCCGGCCGGCGACCTGACGTTCCACCAGCCGCACGGCCGTGCTCTGCACCCGGTCGAACGCGCGGGCCAGGTCGCCGATCTCGTCCCGGGCTGCCACGTCGACCGGGTCGAGCCGGATCGGCCTGGGCGACTCCGCATCGTCGTCCGCAACCCGCTCGAGTTCGGCCTGCGCCGCGCGGGCGATCCGGTCGGCGGACCAGGTCAGGCGCCGCAGTGGGCGACCGACCGCCCGGGCCATGAAGATGCTCAGCAGGAACACCAACAGCAGCAGGAGCAGCGAGGCTCCGGCGACGATCGACGCCGTACGGAGCGCGTCGTTGCGGTTGTTGGTCGCGGCGCGCTTGACGTCGGACGCGATGCGCTTCTCCACGAAGCCACCCAGCACGTTCACGGATCGCAGCGAACCGAAGATCGTCTTGGTGTCCAACAGCCGTACCGCGGCGTTCGGGTCGACCGCGGCACGGGTGAGGAAGTCGGGGCCGGTGCGGACGGTCACCGCCTCCTGCGCGGTGAGGTAGAGCCGGTACTGCTGCGGCGTGAAGTAGATCTGGCCGCCGATGATGTTGGCCTCGAGCGTCACCAGGACCGAGTAGAAGAGACCGACGAACGCCGTGTTCTTGGTGACCGCCGCCATCGTCAGGTAGGCCGACGCCTGGCTGATCTGATCGTCGCTGCGCAGTGCCTGGTCGAGCGCGAAGACCTGCTTGCCCAGGGTGGTCTTGAGGTCCGCCTTGTTGCGCAGGTCGAGTGCGTCGATGACCGGCGTGATGACGCCGGTGAACTCGGAGACCAGCAGGTCGGGCCGTTGGGTGCGGTTCAGCACCTGCTTACGGGTGTTGTTGAGCCGGGTGGCGTTCGCGATCGCCCGGCGCATCTGGCTGGACAGTGGCTGGTCCAGCCGCGACAGGCTGGCGAGGCGGTCCTGCGCCTTGGCGCTCTGATTGACCAGCTCCGGGGCCTGGACCAGGCCCAGCAGGTAACCGGTCGAGAGAAGGCGCTCCTCCTGAAGCTCCTGCACGGCCGATCCGACCTGGGTGGCCAGCTCGACGGTGTCCGCCGTGCGCTGCGCGTCGCGGGCGGCCTCGATGCGGTTCGCGATGATCGGCACGCTGAGCGCGACGACGCCGAGAAGTGGTATGAGCACCAGCAGGGCGAGTTTGCCCTGGATGCGAAGCCTACCGAAGAGCACCGGATCGCTCCCGCCGTGTCGGGTTGACCTCGCCGTACGACGGCACCCGGTCGATGAAATTGGCGTAGCCCGGCTCGTGTCCGGACTGCCGGACGGACATGTCGCGCGTGGTCTCACCGATCAGCGGTGACCGGCGGCGACGGCGCCCGGTGAGCCACAGGACGAGGGATGTCAGCGTCAGCAGCACCGCCACGCCGGCCGCGAGCAGGGCCTCGAGCCGCTGCGTGTCCAGGTTGTCGAGGCGGTCCTTGAGCAGGCCGTTCATCTCCCGGACGAGGAGGCCGGTGAGCCCGTTCGCCGCCGTCTGCAGCTCGGTCTGTGCGGTGGCCATCGTGGCCGCGTTCGGCGCCCCGCCCGGGTTGGCGCCGCGGGTCGACGACTCGACGCCACGCCGGAACGAGTCGAGGCCGGTGACCAGGTCACCGCTGAGCGTCGCGCTGTTGGTGTCGTCGACCGCTGCCTGCAGGTCGTCGGTGAGGCTGTTCACGGACGAGTTCACGGACTGCACCGCGGCGCCGAGCTGCGGGCCGAGGATGGCCTGCTGGGTGGCCTTGTCCTTCGCGGAACCCTGGACGTTCGCCAGCATGAGGCTCAGCACGCCCATGCGGCTCACCTGCACGACCGTGTTCGGGAGATCCACCGCGACGGCCTGCTGCAGGTGCGACAGGTCGTTGTCGGGATCCCGGATCAGCCTGGAGTTGTTGCGCACCTCGTCGTACAGCGCCAGCGCGAGGTCACCGACCTCCACGTGGGCCTGGTAGACGTTCAGTGGGTTGCCGGCCACACTGGACAGCTGACCGATCTTGTCGCGCAGGCCGGTCCAGCGCTCCCGCGTGCCCAGCGCGTCGCCGAGGCGCTGGTCCGCGGCGGCGACCCGGGCCACCGCGGCGGACAGCGAGGCCGGTGCGCCGGAAGCACCCTGCATCGCCGCGGCCTGCGCTTCGGCAAGAGCGCTGATGAGCGGCGCAAGGTTCGTCACGTACTCGACGCCGAGCTGCTCGAGCTTGGTGCTGTCCCGCTTGTCGTCGTTGGTCTGCCACACCCGGTAGAACAGGTATCCCGCCGGCACAAGGATCAAGACCGTAACAACGGCGGCGAGAAAAGAGCGCAACCGGGTTGGTCGGTTGTCCACCGAGACTGCCATTACCTTCGTCCTCCGCCATGAACGCGCGATGGGCCAGGCATGCGACTACCCTGCGTAGCCGTGCGGGCGCACCGATCCGGGCCAATCTATCCGAGAAACAGTCAGGTGACCCCTTTCCAAGGGTCGAAGTTCTGTCGGCTGATCGGGGGATACGCGCCGAGGCCAGAGTGGTTGTAGCGGCGCCTCCCGTTCTCGGTCGCAGAGAAGCCGCAGCGCACGCTGGTGCCGTAAACGTACGTGAAAAAAGGTTTCACGACCACATGGGGTGAGCGCAAGGCTTTCTACAATGGACACGGTGGGTGACGCGTATCGACGAAAGCGGATGGTGGCCAGGCAATCACCTTGAGCCAGAAAGTCGCGGAGTGTAGTCGTTCATGTACATGAAAAAGTAACGGCTTGTCCCATTTCCTGGGACAAGCCGTGGGAAGTCTGACGTTTAGAGTCGGGCGAGGGCCTTGCGGAGCGGGTCGAGGCCGAGCGCGCCGAGGTTCAGAGCATCGCGATGGAACGCCTTGAGGTCGAAATCGTCCCCTTTGCGCTGCCGCGCCTCATCGCGGGCCTGCAGCCAGATCCGCTCGCCGATCTTGTACGACGGCGCCTGCCCCGGCCATCCCAGGTAACGCTTCCACTCGAAGCGCAGCATCTCGTCGGAGATCCGGCAATGTGCGCGCAGGAATTCCCAGCCCAGCTCCGGCGTCCATCGCTCGCCGGGGTGGAAGCCGAACGGATTGTCGCGGGGGATCTCCAGCTCGAGGTGCATGCCGATGTCGACGATGACCCGGGTCGCGCGCAGCGCCTGCCCGTCGAGCATGCCGAGCTTGTCGCCGGGGTCGGCAAGGTATCCCAAGTCGTCCATCAAACGCTCCGCGTAAAGCGCCCAGCCCTCGCCATGGCCGGAACACCAGCACAGCAGCCGCTGCCAGCGGTTGAGGAACTCGGCGCGGAGGTGGGTCTGCCCGATCTGCAGGTGATGACCGGGCACGCCTTCGTGGTAGACCGTCGTGACCTCCTTCCAGGTGGCGAACTCGTCATTGCCCTCGGGGACCGCCCACCACATCCGGCCGGGACGGGAAAAGTCCTCGCTCGGCGCCGTGTAGTAGATCGCGCCGTCGCTCGTCGGCGCGATGCGGCACTCCAGCTTGCGCATCTTCTCGGGAATGTCGAAGTGGACGCCGTTCAGCTCCTCGATCGCCTGGTCGGCGAGCGCCTGCATCCAGTCGCGGAACTGCTCCTTGCCGGCGATGCTCCGCTTCGGGTCCGCGTCCAGTACGGCCACCGCCTCGTCGATGGTCGCGCCCGGCCCGGCGATCTGGGCGGACACCGCTCGCATCTCGTTCTCCAGCCGGAGCAGCTCCTCGAAGCCCCAGGCGTACGTCTCCAGCTGGTCCACCTTCGCGCCCAGGAAATACTGCGACGCGAGCGCGTACCGCTCGGGGCCGGCGGCTTCCTTGTCCCGGCCACGCGGGGCGAGCTCCGTACGCAGGAACTCGCCGAATCCGGCCGTCGCGGCGGTGGACGCGGCGGCGCCCCGGCGCAACTCGGCCTCGAGCGTGCCGCTCGCGTCGATCCGATCGGCGAGGGCGTGGAAGAAGTTGTCCCGGGCCGGGTCGGTCCAGGCGTCGCACTGCTCGGCGACGGCCAGCATCTGAGCGCGCGCGCTCACGTGGCCCACGTCGGCCGCCTCGCGCAGCGTCTGCTTGTACTGCTCCACCGCCGCCGGAAACGCGCCGAGGCGCGTGGCGATGTTGGACACCGCCTCCTCGCCCTCGGTCGGCATGAGGTCGAAGACCATCCGAAGGCCGTGCAGCCCGCTCGAGATCACGCTGATCTCGCTGGCCGTGTAGCCCGCGTCGTACTGCGCCAGTTCGAGGCCGAGCCGCTCCAGCATCGCGTCCTTGGCTACCTGCTCGGACTCGGTCTCGGGCTCGATGACGTCGAGCTCGGCCAGCGTGCGCCGGGTCAGCTCGGCCTGGGCCTCGAAGCCGTCGGGCGAGAGATCGTCCAGCTTGTCGTCGTGGCCGGGGATGCCCACGAACGTGGCACCGGTCGGGTTGAGCGGAGCCCACTCATCGACGTAGCGGTCGGCAAGGTCATCAACATGTCCCACCCCGCCGACCCTACGGGAGAATGCGTTTCACTTGTGGGAGCTCGTCCACTCCAGCAGCCGCTCCGCCGGCCAGGTGTTGACCACGGAGCCGGCCTGCACCCCGCACAGCGCCGCACGCTCGCAGCCGAAGCGCAACCAATCCATCTGGCCCGGCGCGTGTGCGTCGGTGTCGATGCTGAACAGGCAGCCCGTTTCGACCGCCACGCGCAGCATCCGCTTCGGCGGATCCAGCCGGTCCGGCCGGCAGTTGATCTCCACCGCCTTGTGGTGTTCGACGCACGCCGCGAGCACCTTCCGCAGGTCGAAGTCGCTCGGCGGGCGGGTGCGGCCGGCCCGGTGTGCCCTGTCGCCCGGACCGGCCGCCGAGACCTTGCGGCCGGTCATGTGCCCGAGGATGTCGAGGTGCGGGTTCGCGATCGCGGCCAGCATCCGCCGGGTCATCTTCGACGAGTCGTCGCGCAGGTTGCTGTGCACCGAGCCGACCACGACGTCGAGGCGTTCCAGCAGCGCGTCCTCCTGGTCGAGCGTGCCGTCTTCCAGGATGTCGACTTCGATGCCGGTGAGGATGCGGAAGCCTTCCGGAAGCGCCTTGTTCAGCGTGGCGACGTAGTCGAGCTGGCGGCGCAGCCGGGCCGGCGGCAGGCCGCGGGCCACGGTCAGCCGCGGGGAATGGTCGGTCAACACGATGTACTCGTGGCCGAGCTCGACTGCGGCGAGCGCCATCTCTTCGATCGGCGAGCCGCCGTCCGACCAGTCCGAGTGGAGGTGACAGTCGCCGCGCAGGGCCTCCCGCAACGCGCCGGCCGCGCCTTGCAGGTCCGTACCCTCGGTCGCCTCCAGCCGGCGCAGGTACACCGGCTCCTCGCCGGCCAGCGACTCGGCGATGCATCGGGCCGTGACGTCGCCGACGCCGGACAGTTCCGACAGCGTGCCGGCCTCGGCCCGCGCGGCCAGCTCGTCGGGTGGCAGCGCGGCGACGGTCGCGGCCGCGGAGCGGAATGCCCGTACCCGGTAGGTGGCCTCGTTCGCGCGCTCCAGCAGGAACGCGATCCGGCGCAGATCGACGACGGGATCCCGAGCGCTCACAAGACCAACCTAGTCCACGGTCGATAGGGTGACCGGGTGCGGACGATCGACTGGGTGGGCGACGCGATCGAGCTCATCGACCAGACCGCGCTGCCCACCGACGTGCGGATCCTGCGGATCACCACGGTCGACGACCTGATCGCCGCGATCCGGTCCCTTTCGATACGCGGGGCGCCCGCGCTCGGCGTCGCCGGGGCGTTCGGG
Organism: Actinoplanes sp.; assembly: GCA_036001925.1. Taxonomy (GTDB): domain Bacteria; phylum Actinomycetota; class Actinomycetes; order Mycobacteriales; family Micromonosporaceae; genus Actinoplanes. Next base: position 23,167 of record DASYTU010000187.1, on the reverse strand, counting down.
GTCGCACTGGCGGCCCGGGAGTTCGCCTCGGACGCATCCGGCTTGGCTGACGCCGTACGACGGATTGAAGGAGCGCGCCCGACGGCGGTCAACCTGGGCCGCGGCGTGCGGCGGGCAGCGGCGCGGCTGCCCGAGGGTTTCGACGCCGTGCTGGCGGAGGCCCGCCTCGTGCGCGACGAGGAGATCGCCGCGTCCGAGGCGATGGCCGTGCGCGGCGCGGACCTGATGGTCGAGCTGTGCGGCGAGCGGCCACGGCTGCTGACGCACTGCAACTCCGGTGGGCTCGCGACGGTGACCCTGGGCACGGCGCTCGGGGTGATCGGGGAGCTGCACCGGCGTGGCGCGCTGGGGAGTGTGATCGCCAGCGAGACCCGCCCGCTCCTTCAGGGCGCGCGGCTGACGGCGTGGGAGCTGGCGCAGTGGGGGGTCGAGTTCAAGGTCGCGGTCGATTCGGCGGGTCCGTTCCTGATGGCGCGCGGTGAGGTGGACGCGGTCATCCTCGGCGCGGACCGGGTCTGCGCGAACGGCGACGTGGTCAACAAGATCGGTACGTACGCGCACGCGCTCGGGGCGCGGCGCGCGGGCCTGCCGTTCGTGGTGGTCGCTCCGGAGTCGACGATGGACGCCGACACGCTGGACGGCGCCGCGGTGCAGATCGAGGACCGCAGCGCGGCCGAGGTCACGGCATTCTCGGACGCGGTCAACCCGGCCTTCGACGTCACACCGCACGACCTGGTCACCGCGATCGTCACCGAGCGGCGGGTGATCCGCCTCGACCGCGGGGAGAAACCCTAGGCGGGCGGCTTCCAGGGCTTCAGCCACTCCGTCTCCGGCCAACCCTCGGCCGCGGCCAGGAGCGGGTACGCGGTCGCGCCGTCGATCGACTCGCGGACGATGTCTGCGTGCCCCGCGTGCCGCGCGGTCTCCTGGATGAGATGGAGCAGGACCCAGCGCAGCGTCCAGTGGTCGAGGTCCTTGCGGTTCCAGGGCACCGAGTGGTCGATGGGGATCGAATAGCCGAGGTCGCCGATCTCCGCGACCGTCTTCTCGGTGCGTTCGGCGGCGCGGTCGTAGCGCGCGAACACGTCCTCGATGGTCTCGCCGTCGGCGAGCCGGAAGTTCTCCGCGTACCTGCGGTAGTCAACGGTCTGGGGCTCGCGGCGGACCGTGGAGATCCAGCCCTCCTCGGTCGATGCGCAGTGCTTGATGAGCCCGCCCACGCTCAGCTCGCTGGCGCTCGGAGTGGCGCGCAACTGCTCCGGTGTGAGCCCAAACGCGGTCAGCTTGATGACGTACCGCATCTGGGCGAGGTAGCCGAGCAGACCCTCCTGCTCATTGGCGATGGCGCCGACCTGAGCTGGCATGACGCGTCTCCTTCGGTCTTGTCTCTCCGTCGCCTCGAACTCTAGGGACGATTGCGGCCAGTTTCCGGCCGCATTGCGACGACCTTTCGGCGTTCCCGGTCGACCGCCGTGATCCACCCGCCGACCCGGCCGAGCCGGAGAAGTACATCGGATCGCGCGGGCAGCTCGGCTTGCTCGCCAGGGACGGGCGGCCAGGCCGCGCGGGCGGCGCTCGCGGGTGCGAGGAGCGGGCGCAACGCGGCCACCGGATCGGGCGCATCGAGCGCAGCGCGCAGGCCGTCCAGCGTTGAGCGTACGGCGTCGAGCGCGGGCCCGACCGCTGGGGCGTTGCCGCCGCACATCGCGGCGATCAGCTCGGGCCGGGTCGCGGCCACCCGCGTGCCGTCCCGGAAGGAGCCCGCGGCCAGCGCCGCGGCCAGCGGGTCGTCGGTCACGGCCGTGGTCAGGGCCGCGGCCACCAAATGGGGTACGTGGCTGGCCGCCGCCACCGCCCGGTCGTGCTCATCCGCCGTGGCCGGCACCACGCGGGCGCCGAGGCCGGTGAACAACTCGGCCAGCGCCATCCAGTCGGAAAGATTCGTCCGCCCCGGCTCCAGGCAGAGGACCCAGGCACAGCCTTCGAAGAGCGCCGGGTCGGCGGATCGGAAGCCGGACGTCTCCTTCCCGGCCATCGGATGCCCGCCGACGAACGCGAGTTGGCCCATCAGGTCATGTACCTGACCCTTGACCGAGGTCACGTCCGTGACCAGGCCGCCGTAGTCATCCATCTCGCGGATCACGGAGGGCAGCGCGGGTAGCGGTACGGCAAGCACGACGAGTTCGGCCCGTGCTATCGCGTCCCGGATCGCGCCGGCGACCTGCCAACGGGCGGCGGCGCGCGCGGCCGCGGTCCGGGCGGTGGCTCGGGTCGCGGGATCGGCGTCGAACCCGACCACGCGATGCCCGCGGGCCGCCAGCGCCTGCAGCAGTGAACCCCCGATGAGCCCCATGCCGATCACCGCGACGTCCACGCGGTGACTGTCGCACACCGTTCACGTCCGCCGCTGTCAACCCCTGTTTGCGCCTGGGCCACCCGGCCTTGACGGGGCCGCATCTTTGGATGGGATTGCGGCCCGTCGCTCGTTCCGGCCGACACCGACCCGCCGCCCGCCTGGTTAGGCTTATTTGCGGGTCCGGTCCGATGGGGAGGCGGCATGGTGGAACGGCAAGGGTCTTGGCCCGGCGCGGCGCCGCCGCCCGGCGGCTGGACGCCGGCGTCTCCGCCCGCGTCTCCGCCGACGTCCCGCCCGCCGTCGCCATCCGGGTTGTTTCCGGGACAGCCACTGCGGCCGATCTACCGCGAGCCGCACCCGGTCGGTACCGGTGCGGTGCTCGCCGGCATCGGCGCGACGGCGGTCTGGTTCGCGCTGTTCGGCAGCATCGGCCGTGACCTGCTCAGCTATGCGTGGTGGACGGTCGTGGCGGCGGTGGCGGCATGGGCCGCGGCGGCCGTGCTGGCGATCCTCGGCGACCGCGGTGTGGCGGTCGGCGTGGCCCTCACGAGCGGCTTCGGGCTGTCGATCGCGGCCGCTTTTGTGGCCGTACGGTGGATCACCACGGCGGACTGGCCGATGTGGTGATTGTCTATTTCTGAGCGACTTGTCATCGACAGGTTGTGGTACCGTCGTGGCGCACCGCAGTCGGCCTTGACGAACGCCGCGGCGCTCGGCACATTCGGCTCATGGCACCTTCTCCGCAGCGGCTCGACCCCGATCGTCGCCGTCGCCGGCTGGAGTTGCTGGCCGCTCTCGCCGACGCCAAGTCGGCCCGGGAGCGGACCCAGCCGCAGCGGTTGCGCGGCGCGCGAATCCGCGAGCTGATCGCTACCCGCCGCCGTTTCGTCAGCTGAGTTTCATTCGTTGAGGCGTGGCGTGGTACGGGCGCCACGGTTGCCACTACCGTCAGGCGCAGAGGACAAAGTCGCGTTGGGGGAATCGTGTCGACTTTCGCTGCCGCCGTCGCCCGGGGCAAGAACGGATGGACGGCGTCGGAGCTGGACCTGTCCGGCGTGGCCGACATCGACGAGGTGGTGGACCGGCTGCTCGACGCCGAGCCGGACGCCGACCTGTCGTTGCTCTTCGTCGAGGCCGATGACCAGTACCTGGTGATCCTTCGGGTCGACGAGGGCGAGGATCTTCGGGTGTTCGGTTCGGACTCGGCCTTCGCCGAGGAGTCCCGGATCGGCGCGCTGCTGCTCGGCGAAGTCGAGGCGCCCGCCCTCGAGATCGACGAGCTCGCCGTGCCGCCCGTCCTGGAGGACGAGGACGAGGTGGACGGCCGGGAAGCCGTCGCGGATCCCGACGCCGACCCGGTGGGCGACGCCGAGCTGCTCGCCGACCTGGGCATCACCGCGCACCGGCTGCTGACGTTGTGTGGCCAGGAGGGCATGCTGCCGTCCGACGTGACGGCCGAGATCTGCCAACGCCTGGGCTGCGGCGACGAGCTGGACGAGCTGCGCGAGGCGTGATCCCTCTTCCGGCGCACGTCGCGTGGATGCGCCGTGCGCTGGCCGTGGCTTCCTCCTTTCCGGAGGACGTGCCGGTCGGTGCCGTGATCTACGACGCCGCCGGAGTGGAATTGGCCGCAGCCGGCAACGAGCGGGAGGCGACCGGCGACCCGACCGCACACGCCGAGATCCTGGTCTTGCGCCGGGCCGCATTGTTGACCGGTTCGTGGCGCCTGGACGGGTGCACGCTGGTCGTCACACTGGAGCCGTGCACCATGTGCGCGGGCGCGTTGGTGCTGGCCCGGGTCTCGACGCTGGTGTTCGGCGCCTGGGAGCCGAAGACGGGTGCGGTCGGGTCGCTGTGGGATGTGGTCCGGGACCGGCGCTTGAACCACCGCCCCGAGGTCTACAGCGGGGTGCTGGAAGACGAATGCGCGGCCTTGCTGCGCGACTACTTCCGGACCTAGGCCGCGGCCGCGGTCACGGTGTCCAGGCCGATCTGGACCATACTGCCGAAGCCCGTTTCCCGCTCCGCGGCGCTCATCCGCTCGCCGCGTTTGATGTGGTCGCTGACCGTGAGGATGGTCAACGCCTTCGCGCCGTACCGGGCCGCGATCGTGTAGATCGCCGCCGACTCCATCTCGACCGCGAGCACGCCATACTCAGCCAGCGCGTCGTACAGGTCGGGGCGGTCGGTGTAGAACGCGTCCGCGGCCAGGATCGGGCCGACCCGGAGCGCGATGCCGCGCCGCTCGGCCACGTCGGCCGCCGTCCGCAGCAGCCCGAAGTCGGCGACCGGCGCGTAGTCCACCAGGCCGTCGAACCGTGCCCGGTTCATGTTGGAATCGGTCGCGGCCCCGATGGCGGCGATGACGTCGCCGAGGTTCAGGTCCGCGGTGAGCGCGCCGCACGAGCCGACCCGGAGCACGGAACGGACGCCGTAGTCGTTGATCAGCTCATGGGTGTAGATGGCCGCCGACGGCATGCCCATGCCTGAGCCCTGGATCGATACGGGCACCCCTTGCCATCGCCCGGTGAAGCCGAGCATCCCGCGAACCTCGCTGTAGCACTTCGGGTCCTCGAGAAAAGTCTCCGCGATCCACTTCGCCCGCAGTGGATCCCCGGGAAGCAGCACCTGCTCGGCGATCTCGCCCGGCTGCGCGCCGATGTGCACGCTCATGCGCCGGTCTCCTCGGTTTGATGGTTCATGGCTTCGATCCTGCCAGGCGGTGAGGTCATGCGTGTCGAACGCCGCGTTCGACCATGTTCGTGGCGTGGGTTACCCGGCGGCGTCGGCCGACGGGCTTCGGGTAACCTACTCCGCGGTGGTGTGTCCGAGCGGCCTAAGGAGCACGCCTCGAAAGCGTGTGAGGGTGCAAGCCCTCCAAGGGTTCAAATCCCTTCACCACCGCTCTCTCCAGCAGGGCAGACGCCCGACGACTCTCCGTGAGCCGTCGGGCGTTTCCGTGTCCGGTCTCAGTTCGAGCCGTCGTCGCGGTTGTTTTCGGCTTTCGACTCGCCTGCACGCGAACGTCCTAGCTTACGCACTGTGCAAAATCGTGCGGGGCCCGAAACGGGGCGTCGGCGGGCCGCTCAACGCCGGTTCGGCATGATCCAATTGCCTGCTCAGATGTCGTTGGCATGACGGTCCCGTTTCGTCGTCACGCTGCCACGTCGACGCGCGTTTGCGACCTGCGAAAACTACGGAGCGTCGCAGGCAACAAACCGCCCAAATACATGGCCGTCTACGCAAGCCCGTGGCGGCGAAAAGATCGGATCGGTCCAGCCGCTCCCGGCCGCCGGTGAGAAAGTTTCACAGCCTGCCTAGCCCAGAACGGTCGATGGCTGCCCTAAGGTTGACCAGGTGAGAGTTGAGCATCACTGGTGGAATGGTGGCGTCAGGCTTGCTCGCCGTGACGTCTACGTCCGTACCGACGGAGAGCTCTGGGAGGTCGAAGCCAAGATCGGCGGCCCGGAAGGCAAATCCAAAGTCCAACAGTGCCCAGGTAAGGCGTCCGCGCTGATCCTGGCCGACGCGTGGCGCGGTCCACGCTGGCAGTGGCGCAAACTCTAGGCGCCAGGAGCCGGGCTGTGCCGCACTCCTGAACCTCACGGCTCAGCCTCAATCGGGCCGGACCCTCTGCGGGTCCGGCCCGATTGCGTTAAACATCCGGGGATGCGTCCCGCTCCCGGCCAGGTCCTGCACTTCTCGGAAGACCCGACCATCACGCGCTTCGTCCCGCACGTCGCGGTCACGTCGCAAGAATCCGAGGCGTACGTCTGGGCAGTCGACGCCGAGCAGGCGCCTTCCTATTGGTTTCCGCGGCAATGTCCGCGCGCGATGGCTTGGGTCGGGCCGCGCACCACGGCGGACGACCGCGCGCGCATCATCGGCCCCGGCGGTGGCGAGCGAGTGCATGCGATCGAGTACGGGTGGCTCGAGCGCATGCGGACCGTCCGGCTGTACGCGTACCGGCTGCCGGCCGCGCTGTTTCGTCCGTTCGGGAAACCCCGGCCGCATGCCATGGTCGCCAGCGAGCCGATGACGCCGCTGGGGCCGCCGGAACGCGTCCACGACCTGTACGGGTTGCATGCGTCTGCCGGCATCCAGATCCGCGTGTTACCGGCCTTGTGGGAATTCTTCGACGCCGTGGCGGCGAGCACGGTGGAATTCAGCGGCATCCGGATGCGCAATGCGATCGGCCGAGACTGAGCCGGTGCTTCGCGATCTTCCCCGGCGTCGACGAAGCGACAGCGGCCGCGGGGCCTGACATCGTGTGAGAGATTACTCTCGAAACATGTCTCTCACGAGTCCGCTCGGCGATGGGCCGATCACCGATCCGCAGGCCATGCGGGCACTGGCTCACCCCGTACGCCTGGCGGTGTTGTCCTATCTGCAACGCCATGGCCCTGCCACCGCGACCCACCTCGCGCCGCACGTCGGCGCCACGCCGTCGGTCACAAGCTGGCATCTCCGGCATCTGGCCAGCTTCGGCCTGGTGTTGGACGCGGATCCGAGCGAGGTCCCGGGTGACCGCCGGCAGCGCTGGTGGAAGGCCGCGGCCCGGGGTTCCTCGCTCGAGGCGGGCGAGGATGCCGCTCTCGCGACCCTCGGCGATGCCGACGCGAAGGCGGCCGGCCGCGCCCCCGCCGACCAGCTGATCGAGACCGCTCGGCAGGAGGTCGACCGCTGGATCATGGAGACCGGGCCGGAGCTCGATGACGCGTGGCGGCGCCTCGCCGGGATCTCCAGCACGACCATCATGCTCACCGCGGCCGAGCTCGAAGGCCTGGCGCACAGCATCGACGAGCTGCTCGCACCGTACGCGAATCGCCTGGCCTCCGAAGTCCCGGCGGATGCGCGGCGGGTACGTGTGCTGCGGCACTACCTGCCCGATGCGACTCGATGATCAACCGGGGCTTCGCCCCGTTCTTGGCCGGCGAGACGATCTCCCAGTCCGGCGACCGGATCAGCGGGCTCGCGCTGGCGCTATGTCCCGATACGTAGGCTCTAATGATCTTAGGTGCGGATGAGATGCGTCAGCCTTTGCGGAGTTCGACTACCTTCCGCGACTGCCACTGCGGGCGTTTGACTGCGCGGAAGATCGGTGGCGCTGGAGCACCACCGATCTTCTAGCTAGTCCGGTCGGATTGGTCGGGCGGTGACGGCGGGTGAAAGGCGGCCGCGTTCCGGTGCTTACCCATGGCCGTCCGTCCGGGTGCCGTGCACGATCGCCGGGTTGGTTGGCGCGGCGGGCGAGTCGGCGACTCGGCCCACCGGCACCGGGGACTCGAACCGGCCGGATCACGCGGAACCGGCCGTTCGCTCGTCCTGCTCAAGGTGGCGGAGGATACGAGATTCGAACTCGTGAGGGTGTGAACCCAACACGCTTTCCAAGTCTGCTTACCGACGTTCGCCGCCGCTCAGCACGTGTCATCAGCTAGGAAAGAACGCAGCGGTGGGACGCTGACGCATGTAGGCGAACGGCCCCGACCGAGACGGAAACTGAGACGGCCTCTTTCGCGCAGCTATCGGCGCGCCGAGCGACGTACGCATAAATTCTCACTGTACGGACCGCTGCCCGGCCTGTCCGACCCGTTCCGGACGCACAGCCGAACCGCGTGATGGAACCTCCCACGCCTTCCGATGTCTTTGTCCTGGCGGAACAGAAAACGCCGAACAGGCGGGGAGAAACATGACGGAGAAAATCCGCGCACTGCTGGACGAGGCGGTCGCCGGGGTGGGGCCGCGCGACCCTGATCCCGTACCCGATCTGCTTCGTCGGGGACGCGCCCGGCGGCGGCATCTCGCCGTGGCCGGTGCGGCCGGCGCCGTGGCGGTGGCGGTGCTGGCCACCGGCGCCATCGTCGCCACGAACCGCAGCATGCCCGACAACCCCCCGGCATCGCAGCCGTCGACGTCGCCGTCCAGCGAGGTCAAGGGACAGAAGGAGGAACCGGTGCGCATCGAAGCCACGGTGGCCGGCGGCTTCGTCCGCACCGGCGGGCTCGCCGTTCCGATCCCCCAAGGCTGGCAGGTGATCCAGGACAAGAGGCTCGACCGGTGCGACATCCCGGCGGATTCGGTCCTGATCAACGTTATGCAGCTTCCGGGCGGGAGTTGCAACCTGTACCCCCAGATCTCCGTGGACAGGTGGGGGCCGCACGCGCTCCCCGCCATGGTCTCCGAGCTGGGCACGGTCAGTGAAGTGATCCTGCCCGCCGGGCAGCCGGTCTGGCTGGACATCAACGAGCTGGGCCACATGCGGTCCGTACGGAAGAAAGCGGGAAACCGGTTCACGGTGGCCCAGCCGTCGATGCCGTGGGCGAACGTCGGTCTCACCGTTCAAGGGCAGAAGTCGCAGATCGACGCCGTGCTGCGCGGGATCTCCGCCGACCCGGTCACCCCGGCGCGGCTGACGCTACCCAGGACATCGGCGGCGGTACAGCTCAACCTGGGCGACGACAAGCAGCTCACCTCGACGGATCAGGCCGTGATCGAGCAGGTGTTGGGGTTGCTGTCGGCGCTGGGCCAGCCGGTGCGGACCGGCGAGCTGCCGTGTGCGGGCGCGGAGCAGGTGACCGACACCTGGCGGCTGGCCGGCACCGAGATGGCGGGACTGACGTTCACCGATGCGAAGGTACATACCGCTTCCGCGACGGTCGCGATCAGCACCGGGGACAGCTGCGCGTTCGCCACGTCGTCACTGGGCGGCCGGGTGCATCTGCCGGCTGGCTTCCTGGCCCGCGTCGAGCAGCTGCTCGGGGGCCGCTGATGACCGCACCCGACGGTTTTCCGGCTTTCGTGCACGGGCGGTACGCCGCCCTGGTGCGGCACGGCACCCTGCTCACCGGCGACCACGGGCACGGGGAAGACCTGGCTCAGGAGGCGCTGGTGAAGACGTACCGGGCGTGGTCGCGGCTGCACCCTGGCGGGGACCCGGACGCGTACACGCGGCGGGTCATGGTGCGGGCGGCGTGGCGAGCGGGCCGACGCTTGTGGCGCCGCGAGGTGCCCACCGAGGTGCTGCCGGAACAGCCGGCCGAGGACCCGTACGAGCCGCGGGATACCGCCCGGCTGGTGCTGGGCGCGCTGCGGGCCTTGCCGGCGCAGCAGCGGGTGGTGCTGGTGCTGCGGTATTGGGCGGGGTCGAGCGAGCAGGAGATTGCGGCGATGTTGGGCTGCTCGGCCGGCACGGTGAAGAGCCGGGCGAGCCGGGCGATCGCCGCCCTCCGCCAGGCCGACGGGCCACTGGCCGAAGCATTCGAGAAGTCCCCGATTTAGCCCGGACAGAAAGACGCCCGGTGACTCCGCGAGTCACCGGGCGTCTGCCTGCTTGATGGCGGTGGTGAAGGGATTTGAACCCCTGGAGGGCTTGCACCCTCACACGCTTTCGAGGTCTGTGATCGACTGTTCGCCCGAGGCTGTGACCGTCCGTGAGCTTGAATCGAGGCTGATCCGAGACGGTCCCAAACGATCGCGGACGGCGACGAACGAGACCGCAAATGAGACCGGCCGCCGCCGACCTCGATCTTCCGTCCGATCGGAGACCGCGTACGGCGCCGCCTGACCTGGGTTACGTGGCGGTAGTCCTCCCGTTGGCCGAGCACAGGCTTCTGACCTCGGCGTACCGTCGCCGGGGTGGACCCAGTAGTCGAGTCGGCGATGCGGACGCCCGACGGCGCCTGGCGCGTCGAGCCGGTCAAGCGCGGACGCACCCGCTGGTACCGCGTCGTGCATGGCGAGGATCTGCTCGACTGGCTGTCTATCGCCGCGGTCCAGCGGATCCTCGCCGAGGCCGGCGTCGACATCAGCGACCTGGTCGACGTCGCCGAGCCGGCCACCGAGGATGACGGCCAGCACGGCGCGGCATAGAAGACGCCGCCGGTGAGCACGACCTCGGCTGCCCTGCTCAGCCCCCTCCTGGCGTCAGCGGTGGCCGGTCCTGTTGATGCAGGTAGAGCTGGCACCATCGCGGGGAAGGAACCCGTACAGCTTTCCTGTTCGTTGTGTCGGATTGTCGGCGGACCGGGCCGACGGCTGCACGACTACTGGCGTCGTCGCCCAATATTGCTCGTTATTCGCAGGACTCTGTCGCAGGCGAACAGCCGATTCATCTTGCGGCCCGTAATCTCACGCAAAAGGCCAAACTCGACCAATCGCAAAACGGCCTGGTTGGCAGCCTCAAATGACTTGCCGATCATCTCCCGCGCTGTTGGCACATCGATGACCGGGTACCCGATCAAGTTTTCTGCGATATGCAGCCCTGATCCTCGGAGCCCTCCGTCTCGAAGCAGCTTGACCATCTCGTCACGGACGCCGAGCAGCTCTCGGATAGTTACAATTCCTTCATCCGCTTGGACTCGAACAGCCTCGCTGAAGAACTCGACCCACGGGCTGAAGTCACCCGTAAGGGTCACATCGAGGAGACCCTGGATGTACTGGTCTCTCCTCGGTTCGAGCCAGGGTGCAATGTTCAGCACCGGAAGACGCGCTACCCCGTCTTGGATTAGCTGAAGGATCGCAAGCAGCCGGCCAATCCTTCCGTTCCCGTCGTTGTACGGGTGAAGTGCTTCGAACTGGTAGTGAGCCAGAGCGACCTTGGCCACGACGGGAATGTCACTCTCGGCGTTTACCCACTTCTCCCAGTCGCTGAACCCTTGGTCCAGAATTAGGCCATTAGGCGGAGGGATGTACCGGGCATCCTCAATGGGCTGGCCCGGGGTTCCGATTTTTACTAACCTCTGTCGCAAATCTCCCGCGTCGTATGTATCACCAGACGTTCCCCGAACGATAGTCTTTTGCAGTTGACCGACTACGGACCGACTCAAGGGATAATGTTCCATTAGTCGAAGTGCTTCGTCGGTTGCTTTGACGTAGTTGTACGCCTCTCGTTGATCGGCAGACATATGCCGGTCGTCGATGAATTCGGCTTCTAGTACTTCATCGAATGCTGCGTACGTTCCTTCAAGGGCAGTCGTGCTGACCGCCTCGCGGCGCACGAACGGTCGGACAAGTAGCTTTGGGTTCGGCAGCTGCGACAGCGCTTCGTCCAGGCGCACCACAGCCATCGCGGCTGTGGCGGCGGCGTTCAGAGCGCGTAGGCTCAGCGTAGGGGCCGTCGGCAGGGGGGCCGGGTTATACGCAAAGTAGTTCCACGACGAGCCCCGCGGATCGGTTCCGGAAATCGGTACAAGTGCACCCACGGGGGACTTTCCGAGTGCTTCTAGGTCCACGAGGCTCAAGTTTACGCTCTCAAACTTGAACCTAGTCACCCCGGATTCAAGATAGTTATCCGCAGGGAGTACGCGACAGGTTCAAGCATCGACGCCTAGACCTGAACTTACACCGTGGTAGTTCAAGCCAAGCATCGAAACTAGAGCGTGCACGCTGCGTGATCTTCTGCTAGCTAGAAGCGCCGGACCTGATGGTCCGGCCCTTGACGTTCGTGCTGCTCACGATGGCGGAGGATACGAGATTCGAACTCGTGAGGGTGTGAACCCAACACGCTTTCCAAGCGTGCGCCCTAGGCCTCTAGGCGAATCCTCCGTCCGACAGGATACAGAACGCGGCGGTCCAGGGTTTCGCGGGAGGCCCGAGCAACCCGCGCGGCGCGCGCCAGGTAGGCTGGCGGCCAGCCCCTCGTGCGGCGTGCATCTCGTGAACCTCCCCAGGGCCGGAAGGCAGCAAGGATAAGCGAGCTCTCACGGGTGCACGGGGGGTCTCTACGTGTCTGGGGCCACCCGTTTGTTCTTGTCACACCCTCGACGGAGAATGGCGCGGTCGTCCAGTAGGAGGCACGAGTGGCACTGGCGCTCTACCGCAAGTACCGGCCCCGCACGTTCGCCGAGGTCATCGGGCAGGAGCACGTCACCGAGCCGTTGTCGCAGGCGCTGCGCAGCGGCCGGCTGCACCATGCGTACCTGTTCTCGGGGCCGCGCGGCTGTGGCAAGACGTCCAGCGCGCGCATCCTGGCCCGCTCGCTGAACTGCGAACAGGGTCCCACCCCGGAGCCCTGCGGCGTCTGTGCGTCCTGCAAGTCGCTCGCCAACGACGGTGCCGGCTCGATCGATGTGATCGAGATCGACGCGGCCAGCCACGGCGGTGTCGACGACGCCCGCGACCTGCGGGAGAAAGCGTTCTTCGCGCCGGTCAGCAGCCGCTACAAGATCTACGTCATCGACGAGGCGCACATGGTCTCGTCCGCGGGCTTCAACGCGCTGCTCAAGCTGGTCGAGGAGCCGCCGGACTACGTCAAGTTCATCTTCGCGACCACCGAGCCCGAGAAGGTGCTCGGCACGATCAAGTCGCGTACCCATCACTACCCGTTCCGGCTGATCCCGCCGGCGGTGCTCCGGCCGTACCTGCAGCAGCTCACCGAGGCCGAGGGCGTGCGTGTCGAGCCGGCGGTGTTCCCGCTGGTCGTACGCGCCGGCGGCGGCAGCGCCCGGGACTCCCTGTCGGTCCTTGACCAGCTCATCGCCGGCGCCGGCCCGGAGGGCGTGACCTACGCGCGGGCGGTGTCGCTCCTCGGCGTCACGGACGTCACGCTGATCGACGAGATGTGCGACGCGCTTGCGGCCGGGGACGGGGCCGCCGCGTACGCAACGATCGATCGCGTGGCCGAGGCCGGCCACGATCCGCGCCGCTTTGCCTCCGACCTGCTCGAACGCTTCCGCGACCTGATCATCTTGCAGCAGGTCCCGGACGCCGTCGCGAAGGGCCTGATCGACGGCCCGACCGACCAGCTCGACGCGATGAGTGCCCAGGCCACCCGCCTCGGCCCGGCCACGCTGTCGCGCTGCGCCGACATCGTGCACAACGGCCTGGTCGAGATGCGCGGTACGACCGCGCCCCGACTGCTTCTCGAGCTGATCACGGCTCGCATGCTGCTGCCGGGCGCGGACGACTCGGCCGGCGCCCTGCTGCAGCGCCTGGAGCGCATGGAACGCCGGCTCACCCTCAGCGGCGACCCCGCCGATGGGGTACGCCCACAGTTCGCCCAGGCAACGCACGTGGCGGACGCCTCTGGCGGAGACGGGTCGAGCGGCGGGGTCTCGGCCGCCCGTGCCGCGGCGGTCACCGCGCGGCACACTCCGGCCGAGCAGGGCTCCGCCGGGGCGTGGTCGGCGTCCGGCGAGCCTGGCCCGCAAGGGCCCGCAGGAAGCCGGCCGGTGCCGAGCGAGGCTGGTTCGCAGGGTTCCGCGGCCGGACGGGGCGAGGGCGGTTCGCCGGCCTCTGCGGCTGGCCGGCGAGCGTCGGGCGAGGGCGGTTCGCCGGCCTCTGCGACCGGACGGTCGGCATCGGGAGAGAGCGGCTTGCCGGCCTCTCCGACCGGCCGGTCAGCATCGGGAGAGAGCGGCTTGCACGCGCCCGTCACGGGCTTTCCGGCGTCGGGTGAGAGCGGCGAGCAGAGCTCGGAGGTGGCCCGGCGGCCGGAGCCCTCGGGAGTTCTTCCCGACGCGCCCGAGGAGCCGGGCGCGGCTGCCGCGATCCCGGGCGCGCCTGGTCAGCTGTCCGCCGCCGCGATCCGGGAGGTATGGCCGGAGATCATCACGACGGTGGGCCGGCAGAGTAAGAAGATGGCCGCGCTGGCGTCGGGCGCGACGGTCCGCGACCTGGACGGGGAGACCGTGGTGCTGACGTTCCGGTTCCCGGCGCACGCGAAGATGGTCGCGTCCGAGCCCGAGCTGATCGCGAACGCCCTCTACGAGGCGCTCGGCGGCCGCTGGCAGATCCGCTGCGAGGTGGCGGGCGAGGCCGGCGGCGTGCAGAGCCCCCCGGGGCCGTCCGGAGCAGCGTCCGCGCGCAGCGCGCCGGCCCAGAAGGTGCCCTCGCGTCCGGCCGCGAAGTCGGCACCGGCCCGGCAGCGCGAGGTGGTGACGCCCGCCGCGACCACGAGCGATGACGACGACTGGCCGGAGCCCGCCAGACCCGGCGGCTCGACCGCCGACCTTCCAGATTCGCCCAGCCCGGGATCGGGCGGTCCGGGATCGGGCGGTCCGGGATCGGGCGGTCCGGGATCGGGCGGCCGCGGAGTGGGCGATCCAGCATGGGGCGGGGTCGCCGGCGACCACGCCGCGGGCATCGCAGGCCCGACGGGCTCGCTACGCGAACCCGGAGCCGGCGGTGGTGCTTCCGAGACGGCCCGAACGGCCGGTGGCACGACGGCTGGCCTGTCCGCCGGGGACCGGCCGGTGTCCGGGGGCGCGGCAGCCTCCGGAGCGCTAGGGGCGGTGGTGCCTTCCGTGGGAGCGGTAGCCCGTACCTCATCGGACCCGGGAAACGGCGGTCTTGCCGCCGCGCGCGCGGCGGCGGCCGAAGCGCGCAACGGCAATGCCGCGCGGATCGGGGTCTCGAGGCCGGCAGCCGCGGCACCGGAGCCCGGGCCGCACGCGGCCGCGCAGTCGGATGCCTGGGCGGACGGCTCGCCGGCGGAGGAACCGCCGTACGACCCGGACTACGACGGCCCGTTCCGGGCGGGAACGGCGATGTATGAGGGGTTCGATCCGGGGGACGAGCCGCTCGACGACGTGATCGACGAGAAGACCGCGCGGCAGAGCAGCGAGCAGCAGGCAATGCAGCTGCTCCAGGACGCCTTCGGTGCGGAGAAGATCGGCGAGAGCTGATTGGCGCGAGAGGACCGGCGGGACGTGACCGGCGGGCGCGGAGGACATGTGGCGGCACTACGCTTGCGGCGAAACGCCCTTTCGAGCCATTCCTGACTACTCATAGGAGCCAGCCGTGCGTCCTGGTGGACAGCCGAACATGCAGCAGATCATGAAGCAGGCCCAAAAGATGCAGCAGCAGGTCGCCCAGGCGCAAGCCGAGCTGGCCGAGGCGGAGGTGACCGGCACGGCGGGCGGTGGCCTTGTGACCGTGACGGTGACCGGGCTGGGCGAGTTCAAGTCGATCAGGATCGACCCGAAAGCGGTCGACCCGGATGATGTGGAGACGCTCGAGGACCTCGTGCTCGCGGCGATCCACAACGGCGCCGAGGCCGTGCGGGAGCTCACCGAGGAGAAGATGGGCCCGGCGACCGGTGGCCTCGGTGGCCTGACCCTGCCGGGGTTCTGATCTCGTGTACGAAGGCGCCATCCAGGACCTGATCGACGAGCTGGGCCGGCTCCCGGGCATCGGCCCGAAGAGCGCCCAGCGGATCGCGTTCCATGTCCTCGCCGCGGATCCGGCCGAAGTGAACCGGCTGGCTACGACGCTGCGCAAGGTCAAGGAGCTGGTCCGGTTCTGCTCGATCTGCTTCAACGTCGCGGAATCCGAGCAGTGCCGGGTCTGCCGCGACAGCCGGCGTTCCAACGAGGTGCTCTGCGTGGTCGAGGAGCCCAAGGACGTCGTGGCCATCGAGCGGACCGGCGAGTTCCGGGGGCGCTATCACGTGCTGGGCGGCGCGATCAATCCGCTCGAGGGGATCGGGCCGGACAATCTGCGCATCCGCGAGCTGCTGGTCCGACTCGGCACCGGCGAGGTGAAGGAACTCATCATCGCCACCGACCCCAACACCGAGGGCGAGGCGACCGCTACCTACCTGGCGCTGATGGTCAAGCCGATGGGCATCGCGGTCACCCGGCTGGCGAGCGGGCTACCGGTCGGCGGCGACCTCGAGTACGCGGACGAGATCACGTTGGGTCGCGCGTTCGAAGGTCGCCGCGCCGTGTAGCAGGCCGGTCACACGTAAGCTCGGTTTGGCCCTGTTTCCGTCTTTGCAGGACATCTACACGGTAGTTTCCGTTTGATGGATTTCTGAGGTCACGGTGTCATCACGGTGGAGACACGGAAACACCCGAAGGCCGCCGACTACCTTGACCGCGGCACGTCCGTAGGTGAATGTTCCTAACGATGGCGGCACACCCGCCGTCGAGTGCCTTCGTGGCTCCGGTCGGATCTGGTCGGCGCGACGGGGGTCGGCACTCGAGGCATGCGATAACCGATCGGTTGCCGGACGCTGCGGGAGCCATCGCTTCCGGTCGGCGGGCGTAAAGCCCGACGGCCCCAAGCTGTGGACACCCGATCGCCGGTCACCGGGAGAGGACCGGCGCGCAGATGTCGCTTGGCCCAGAGGCGTCGATTACCGACGAGACGACGACGCCTATCGCCGACGCGGCTGAAGAGCGGTACCTCGGCGAGAAGGCGATCGCCGGCCGGTCGCTCCGGCAGATCGCATGGCGGCGCCTCAAGCGGGACAAGGTGGCGATCGGCGGCGGCATGGTCGTCATCATCCTCGTTGTCCTCGCGTTCCTCGCCCCGGTGTTGACCAGGCTGTTCGGCCACCCGATCGACGAGTTCCACATCGACAAGATCGATCCGACCATCGGTACGCCCCTCGGGCGGCTCGGCGGCATCAGCAAGGACTTCCTCCTCGGCGTGGAGCCGACATCCGGCCGGGACGTGTTCAGCCGGATCTTGTACGGTGCGCAGACCTCGCTGACGGTCGCGTTCCTGGCGGCGTTCGTGTCGACCACCCTCGGTGTTGTCTTCGGTCTCTCCGCCGGCTACCTGGGTGGCTGGGTCGACTCCGTGCTGAGCCGGGTGATGGACTTCCTGCTCGCGTTCCCGCAGCTGCTCTTCGCCATCGCGCTCGTCTCGGTGCTGCCGGATACCTTCTTAGGCCTCAGCAACCGCTGGTCGCGGGTACTCGTGCTGGTCGGCGTCATCGGCTTCTTCGGCTGGCCGTACATCGGCCGCATCGTCCGCGGGCAGACGCTGTCGCTGCGCGAGCGCGAGTTCATCGAGGCGTCGAGGAGCCTGGGCGCCCGGTCGCCGCGGATCCTGTTTCGCGAGCTGCTGCCGAACCTCGCAGCGCCGATCCTCGTCTACACGACGCTGATCATCCCGACCAACATCCTGACCGAGGCGGCGCTGAGCTTCCTCGGCGTCGGTATCCCGCCGCCCAACCCGTCGTGGGGCGGCATGCTGTCGGACGCGGTGAGTTACTACCAGTCCGATCCCATGTACATGATCATTCCGGGCGGAATGATCTTCCTTACCGTGCTGGCCTTCAACCTCTTCGGTGACGGCCTGCGCGACGCGCTCGACCCGAAGGCCCGCTGAGACAGGGGCCGTCGAACCATCGCATGATCCGCGGGACGGTCAGTTCCGCTGTTCAAGGAGGTAGGAGAACTGGTGGCAGGCAAGACAAGGGTGGTGGCGGCCGCTACGGTCGCCGTCGCGTTGGGGCTGACCACCGCTGCGTGCGGTGGCGGGTCCAAGAGCGGCAACAATCAGGGAACGTCGGGCAACAAGGCCGGCTACAACGCGGCGCTGGAAGGCGTCGTCAACCCGAGCACCGCCAAGGGCGGCACGCTCAACCTGTGGGCCTCGCAGGACGCCGACTCGTGGGACCCCGTGCGGGGCTACTACGCGTTCGTGTGGGACCTCAACCGGCTGTACACGCGGAAGCTGGTGGACTACACCCCGGCGCCGGGCAAGGACGGCCTGAAGCTGGTTCCGGACCTGGCCGCGGCCGACCCGGAGATCAGCGCGGACAAGCTGACCTACACGTTCAAGCTGAAGTCCGGCATCAAGTGGGACGACGGCTCGCCGATCACGTCCAAGGACATCAAGTACGGCATCGAGCGGGTGTGGGCGGCCGACGTCGTCTCGGGCGGCCCCGTCTACCTGCCCGGCATCCTCGACCAGGGTCAGAAGTACCCGGGCCCGTACAAGGACAAGGATCCGGACAAGCTGGGCCTGAAGTCGGTCACCACGCCGGACGACTCGACCATCGTCTTCAAGCTGCAGAAGCCGTACTCCGACTTCGTGTACCTGCTGGCGATGCCGGGGTCCGGCCCGGTGCCGCAGAAGCGTGACACCGGCGCCCAGTACGGCTCCGCGCCGGCCTCGTCCGGTCCGTACATGTTCGCGAAGGGCGGCATCGTCCCGGGTAAGAAGGCGGCCTGGGTCCGCAACCCGAACTGGGACCCGTCGACCGACACGATCCGTAAGGCGCTGCCGGACGCGATCAACCTGACGATCACCACCAACGCGGACGACCTGGACGCACGGCTCATCGCGGGCACCGCGGACCTCGACGTCGGCCAGACCGGCGTGCAGGCCGCGGCCCGGGCCAAGATCCTGCAGGACCCGAACCTGAAGGCCAACGCCGACACGCCCGTCACCGGCTTCCTCCGGTACGCCGCTCTGGCGCAGTCGGTCCCGCCGCTGGACAACATCGACTGCCGCAAGGCCGTCATCTACGCCGCGGACCCGACCTCGCTGCAGGCCGCCCGTGGTGGCCCGATCGCCGGCGGCGACATCGGCACGAGCATGCTCCCGCCCAACATCCTCGGCTCGGAGCCGAGCTACGACCCGTACAACCGCCTGCCCGGGAAGCCGCAGCCGGACAAGGCCAAGGCGGCCCTGGCCGCGTGTGGCAAGCCGAACGGCTTCGACGTGACCATCGCGGCCCGCAACAACCGGGCGGCCGAGGTCAAGACAGCCGAAGCGCTGCAGGCGGCGCTAAAGGCGGTCAACATCAACGCCAAGATCGAGCAGTACGACGGTGCGCAGATTGCTTCCATCATTGGGTCGCCCGACAACGTGAAGAAGAAGGGCTACGGCATCATGATCGCCGGCTGGGGTGCCGACTATCCGACGGGCGCAGGCTACATGCAGCCGCTGTCGGACAGCCGGTTCATCCCCGCGAACGGCAACTTCAACCTGCCCGTGATCAAGGACCCGGCCATCGACGGTCTGTTCGACCAAGCCGCGGCCGAGACCGATCCGACCAAGGCCGCAGCGATCTACACGCAGATCAACCATAAGATCATGGAGGGCGCGTACTACCTGCCGTTCGTGGTCGACAAGGCGCTCAACTACCGCAACCCGCGGCTGACGAACGTCTACGAGCACCTGGGTCTGCAAATGGTGGACTTCCAGGCGCTCGGCGTCAGCGACGGCAAGTAACACTCGGCACCACCGCCCGCAAAGCGGGCAGTAACTCGAAGGGCAGGTGAAGGCCGCCCCCGGTTGGGCGGGTGCCGGTTCCCACGGAGCCGGTGCCCGCCCGTCCTGCGGCCGAACGTCGTGCTGGCATACCTCATCCGGCGGCTGATCAACTCCGTCCTCACACTGCTCGTGGTCACGCTGGTGACCTTCGGCATCTTCTTCGCGGTCCCGAAGATCACCGGGAGCGACCCTGCCCTGCTCTACATCGGCAAGACCGCCGACGCTGCCTCGATCGAGGGCATCCGGACCAAGATGGGCCTGAAAGACCCGATCCTCGTGCAGTACGGCAAGTTCCTCAAAGGCCTGGTCGTGGGCCGGGACTACGCCAACGGGCCCGACGTGCAGCATTGCCCCGCGCCCTGCCTGGGCTACTCCTTCAAGACCGACCAGGAGGTCACGCCGCTGCTGCTCAGCGACCTGCCGGTGACGGCGTCGCTGGCGCTCGGGGCCGCGATCCTCTGGGTCATCATGGGCGTCTCCACCGGCGTCATATCCGCGCTGCGAAGAGGCAGCTTCTTGGACCGGGCGGTGATGACCGGCGCCCTCGCCGGCGTCTCACTGCCGATCTACTTCACCGGCCTGCTCTCGCTGGCCATCTTCGTGTACTGGCTCGGCTGGCTGCCGGCAGCCGGGTACACCCCGTTCCTGGAAAGTCCGGTCGACTGGTTCGTGGGCCTCATACTGCCCTGGATCACGCTCTCCTTCCTGTTCGCGGCGACCTACGCCCGGCTCACCCGCGCGAACATGCTGGAGACGCTCGGCGAGGACTACATCCGTACGGCCCGGGCGAAGGGCCTGCGCGAACGGGACGTCATCGGCAAGCACGCGTTGCGGTCCGGACTCACCCCGCTCGTCACGGTCTTCGGCCTCGACCTCGGCGCGCTGCTCGGCGGCGCGATCCTCACCGAGGCCGTTTTCAACCTGCGCGGACTCGGCTACCAGGCGTTGACGGCGATCCGTGGAAACGATCTGCCGATCATTCTCGGCGTGACGCTGATCGCGGCGTTCTTCATCGTCTTCGCCAACTTGGTCGTGGACCTCGTCTACGGCGTCATCGACCCGCGCGTACGGCTCGGCTGAGAAGGGAACCACATGTCGACCGACTCGCTAGCCGGCCTGGCCATGCCCCGCGATCCCCACGCGCGGCACTTCCTCGAGGTCAAGGACCTCACGGTTCGCTTCGAGACCGACGACGGCATCGTGCAGGCCGTCACCGACTCCAGCTTCAGCGTCGACACGGGCCGGACCCTCGGCATCGTCGGCGAGTCCGGCTCGGGCAAGAGCGTGACGTCGCTGGCTGTACTCGGCCTGCACCGCACCCGGAGCAACGCGAAGGTGACCGGCGAGATCTGGCTCGAGGACGACGAGTTGATCCGGGCCAGCGACGAAGAGGTACGCAAGCTGCGCGGCGACAAGATGGCGATGATCTTCCAAGACCCGCTGAGCGCGATGCACCCGTACTTCACGGTCGGCTCGCAGATCGTCGAGGCGTACCGGGTCCACCACGGCGGCAACAAGAAGGTGGCCCGCGAGCGCGCGATCGACATGCTCGCCCGGGTGGGGATCCCGCAGCCGGCCCGGCGCTTCAACGACTACGCCCACCAGTTCTCGGGTGGCATGCGGCAGCGCGCGATGATCGCGATGGCCCTGGTCAACGACCCGAAGCTGCTGATCGCCGACGAGCCCACCACGGCGCTCGACGTCACCGTGCAGGCCCAGATCCTGGACCTGATCCGGGACCTGCAGCAGGAGTTCGGCTCCGCGGTCATCATGATCACCCATGACTTGGGCGTGGTGGCCGAGCTCGCCGACGACGTGCTCGTGATGTACGGCGGCAAGATCGTCGAGCAGGGCCCGGCCAACGACGTGTTCCGTAACCCCCAGCACCCGTACACCTGGGGTCTGCTCGGGTCCATGCCGCGCCTCGACCGCGAGGTGCGCGATCGCCTCAACCCGATCAAGGGTTCGCCACCGAGCCTCATCAACCTGCCCTCGGGCTGCGCTTTCCATCCGCGCTGTCCCTACGCGGGTCTCAACGGCGATCGGTCCTACACCGAGGTGCCGGAGCTGCGCGGGGGCGTGCACGCGGTCGCTTGCCACCTGCCGGCCGAGGAGCGCCGGCGGATCTTCCAGCAGGAAGTGTTCCCCAACCTGTGAGCGGGAGAGATGACATGAGCGACCGAGTTGGCGCGGCGGCGTCTAGCCCTGCGCTTCGCGGAGGGAAGACGTCGCCCGTCGGCGCCGCACGAGGGAGCGGATCATCAGCATGAGCGAGAACCTGCTCGAGGCGACTGGCCTGCAGAAGCACTTCCCGATCACCAAGGGACTCTTGAAGCGGCAGGTCGGCGCCGTACGCGCGGTCGACGGCATCGACGTGTCCGTGCGCGCGGGCGAGACGCTCGGCCTGGTCGGCGAGTCGGGCTGCGGTAAGTCGACCGCCGGCCGGCTCTTCACCCGCATCCTGGAGCCCACCGGCGGGAAGATCATCTTCGAGGGCAGGGACATCACGCATCTGTCCTTCAACGCGATGCGGCCGCTGCGCCGGGACGTACAGATGATCTTTCAGGACCCGTACTCGTCACTGAATCCGCGGCACACGGTCGGTTCCATCATCGCCGCGCCCCTGCAGATCCAGAACGTACCGACGCCGCAGGGCGTCAAGAGGGCCGTGCAGGACCTGCTGAAGCTGGTCGGCCTCAGCCCGGAGCACTACAACCGGTACCCGCACGAGTTCTCCGGCGGCCAGCGGCAGCGCATCGGCGTCGCCCGGGCGCTCGCGTTGCGGCCCAAGCTGATCGTCGCCGACGAGCCCGTGTCCGCGCTGGACGTGTCGATCCAGGCCCAGGTCGTGAACCTGCTCGACGACATCCAGCGCGAGTTCGACCTGACGTTCGTGTTCATCGCCCACGACCTGTCCGTGGTGCGGCACATCTCCGACCGGGTCGCGGTCATGTACCTCGGCAAGATCGTGGAGATCGCCGAACGTGACACGCTGTACGCCAACCCTCGGCACCCGTACACGGTGGCTCTTATGTCCGCGGTGCCGGTGCCCGACCCGACCCGGCGCGATCGCGCTCAGCGTGAGCGGGTCCTGCTGAGCGGCGACGTGCCGAGTCCGATCAACCCGCCCTCGGGCTGCCGGTTCCGCACCCGGTGCTGGAAGGCGCAGGACATCTGCGCGACGGAAGAACCGCCGCTGGTGCCCCGCCTCGACGACCCGGAGTCGCACCAGACCGCGTGCCACTTCCCGATCGTCGAAGGCGAGGTCATCGCAGGCCGGCGCCCGGCCGGAGCGCCGGCTCCGGTCTAGCTCCAGTCCACCTGAGGCGACGGATAGAAGTCGACGCCCTGCAGCGTCCATCGTGGACCGTAGGCGCCGAGCCGGGCCCGGAACGACGCCCAGTCGTGCGTGGCGACCGGCGACCAGCCCAGCTCCGCGATCGCGGCGAGTCGCGGGAACGCCATGAACTCGATGTCGTCCAGCTTGCGCAGGGTCTCCGACCAGAGCGGCGCCTCGACGCCGAGCACGGCCGACTCCGGTACGCCCGTGACGAGCGTCCCAGGGTCCCAGTCGTACGCGGTCCGGACCTCGATGAAGCCGGCCCAGTCCAGCCCGAGCGGGGTGTTCGCGTCGTACTTCATGTCCAGGTACGCCTTGTTGGCCGGCGACATGACCACCTTGGTGCCGCGGGCGGCCGCCGCGGCCACCGTCGGGTTCGTGGTGGCGGTGTCCCAGTATTGGGCGACGGCCGTGCTGGCGGCGGGAGCCTTGGCGATCTCGTTCCAGCCGTACGCGGTCTTGCCGTACTTGGCGACGATCGGCAGCACCCGCTGCTCGAACGTGAGGTAGTCGGC